>CAJOKK010000041.1 GCA_905235165.1 uncultured Atopobiaceae bacterium
TCGCTCCAGATGGCGCGCAGCGCCTGGATGGTAGGCCACAGATATATCGCGATCATGATGCCGTAGGCGATCATGATGGAAGAGCTTTGATCGGTGTTGACGTAGCTGGCTATTCCCGTGTTACCCTGCAGGCCCATGGAGACGCTCATCATGATGAAGTCGTTGAGCGCGTGGAAGATGATGGCGCTACCCAGCTCGCGCGTATGCATGCAGGTCTCGCAGAGGACGATGCCAAACATGCCCGCCTGGACAATCTTGAGCAGCGCCTGAATTGCGGCATCGCTGCTCGTGACGGCCTCCTGTGCAACATGGACCTGACCAAACATGATCGACGAAATGATGACCGATGCGAGCACGCCCCAGCGCCAGCCGCCGAGGCCCGCGAGGAAGGCGTTCAGATCGATGCCGCGGAACAAGCCCTCCTCAAGAATGCCGATGCTGATGCAGAGGAGCGCGATAAGCGCAAGTTTGGGCAGGAAGTCAGCGGGGAAGCCGCCACTCGTCGCAGCCTGGAAGTAGGAGATGCCTGCCGGGACGATGCCGATGAGCAGGAGCGGCCACGCGCGCTTGAACGTGTAGGCCATGCCACTTCCCGTGATCTTCAGCCAGGAGCGTCCGCCAAGCAGGGTGAATATGATGATTACGACAAGGCCTGCGGCAAGGCGGCCTGCCGCTGCACCCAGAATGGGGTTGTTGGGAAATGGCGCCAACCCAACAATGAGCAGCACTGCTGCCACCATACTGGCGATGAAGCCTGCTACTAACGATATGGCCAGCTTGATCCAACCGCGCTTGGCGATGTCTGCCTGCGGTGCGTCCTGCTCAAGGTCGTTCTGCTGGTTTGAACCGGCCATGTGCTTTTCTGCCATTGCTCCTCCTCACGTGTATGCAGCCATTCTATACGCTTGTAGCATGAGAATACGAGTGGTGACACATGGGCGCCCGGATTAACGGGTGGAGCTGGAGCCCGGGTTTTTCCGCAGCGATAGAGCCATCCCTCGTCACAGAAAGATGCCCGCACCTGCTCTTCTCAAGGTGATCAAGACCAAGGCCTGCATGTGCGTCCTATCTCTTTCCAACAAGAGTGCAACCCCCACTAACCGTGTGGGTTAGTGGGGGTTGCAGTGTCGCTTTGGCTTAGCTGATAGGCTCTGCGCCGGGGAATCTACGAACCCTTATTCTCCCAGCCTTCTTCTCGGCTCAGTCGTCCCAATAGTGACTGCAAGGGCCGTAGGGGGCGCCACCCGAGATCTGCTCCAGCTCTTCCTCGCTAAGCTGGTAGCCCTCTTCCTTGGCGAGGGCCATGATATCCTCGAGCGACTTGCACTCCGAAAGCTTCTTCTTCAGCTCTTCGCTCAGCTCATCGAAATTCATGGTAAACATCCTTTCACTTGTGTTGACAATTCTTCGAGCGGCTTACATCAACCTGCTCATATTTAATTGTATCCAGAGGGCGGGAAGATTATTCCAGCGATTCTTTATTGGTGGTGCAATTTCGCTGCAAATGGAAGGTGACGGTTCCTAGCATCGTTGATCCGTTGACGCCTTGGCATCTCCGCGCAGGTAAGCCTTGGCCAATATGGGGCTTCCCTTCACAAAGCGCAGCTTCGCTGAATAGATTCGCAGGCTTATGCCGCAGGAAGTGTTTCCCGGTAAGCCGGGAAGAGCTATGCGCTTGGAGACGTCAATGCCGTCGAGATGTTTCCATCGATCGTCGGCCGCTCCGCACGCTTCCATGAGAGAGAACACGCGCTTGGCGTAGTCAGTCTTCTGGTAGGAGCCGCTGACCGGAGCGCCCTCGAGGTATGTCTCCAGCGAGAAGTCCCCCGCAGGTTTCCCTGATTCGTCAACGTCAAGCTGTAGGTCGAATCCCGTCGGCCCCTCGGCAAGCGTGCGACAGAGGTCGAGCTCTTCAGCGCCCAGCGGGATGTCTAGGGACGTAAGCGCGTCGGCGAATTCCATCGCATTCTCTCTTGCGGGATGCGCGTTGACGCGCAAAAGCCCGTTCGCGCGCCCCGGGAAGAGGCCCGTATAGGTGGTCTCCCAGCCTAGCGGTAAATGCTTCTGGAACGTTTTCCACGCAGGGACGAGCCTCTGCTCTCCGAGAAGTTCGAGGAACGGAACGACGGCCTCTGCCTTATCGCGTTGGACAAGGTAGAGGCCTGGCTGTACGTCGGGATAAGACTGCATGTCTACCGTCGCCCCCACCGTCATATGGTCACGCATCTCTGCGGAGTCGAGGCCTGCGTACCATGAATAAAGCTTGGCCCACGACGCGTCGGCATCGGCGGGAAGGCTACCCAAACCCTCGTACGAGTTTACCGAGCAGTGCACATCGCAGCCGTGATCACCGAGGAGCGGGACCTCAAAGTATGCGTGCACACAGTCGCGATCCGGCGTCATATGCGCGAAAGTCTGCCATACGTCTTTCATGTCGGTGCCGAGCAGCGACTTATCGCGCCCTTCAGCGCCGAGCCATCCGCAGAGAATCCCGAACAAGACATCGCTGATGTTCATGGGGACACCGCCCTTTCGCCATCGCTTTATTCTTTGACAGATATACCCACTACACTGTCATCATCGTCAATCTTATATGTGCAGGTGTCTTTGGTTGGCCGGCAGCCTGCCATCAGCCCGCCGGCAGGCCTCAGCCACTTTGTGACAAAACCAGCCTCGAAATGTCACCTTTTGGTTGGGGGGTCAGTTTGGTTGGCTGACAGCCTGCCGGCGGCTTGGTCGGCTGACCCCCAACCAAAAGGTGACATTCCAAGGCCGGTTTTGTTACAAAATGGCTGGGGACCGAAAATTCCTGACAATAATTGATGGATCGCATCTACCAACCGTTTCTACGGTGGGTGCGACCTCACGAAAATGTAGCCTTTACCTGGGGAGGCGGTAGCTATGTGCGCTAGCGAATGTCGTGTGTGGTTCGAGGGAGACCCACTCCTCGAGGCGTATCACGACCACGAATGGTGCAAGGCTAACCACGACGACCGCTTTCAGTTCGAGATGCTCGTGCTCGAGGGTGCGAGCGTGGGCCTCTCGTGGAGGACCATCATGCGCAAGCGTGAGGCCTATCGACGTGCGTTCCGCGGCTTCGGCATAGACGTCTGCGCCTCGATGGGCGACGAGGAGCTTGAGGTCGCCCTGGCTGACCCAGGGCTCGTGCGCAACCGCAACAAGGTTTTCAGCGTGCGGAGAAACGCCCGAGTGGTGCAGGCAATCCAATCAGAGTTCGGGAGCTTCGATGCGTATCTGTGGGGTTTTGTGGACGGCGAGGTAATCGACGGGAGATGGAAGACGACCGGAGAAATCCCGACCGAATCTGCCGTGTCTCGCATGATGAGCGCCGACATGAAGCGGCGTGGGATGAGCTTCGTCGGGCCCACGATCACCTATTCCTTCTTGCAGGCCATCGGCATCGTGAACGATCATCTCGTTGATTGTGCCTACCGCTGACAAAGCCGAGGGTGACGGCTGCGTCCCCCTGTACTCAAGACGGGCGGGGATAAATACGTCCTGAAAAATGTGCCGAAGCGCATTTTTACGTCCTTATTATTGCGGGCTATCACAATAATAAGGACATAACCCCCAGTGGAGGGAGCGCCATGGGGCGGACCCGTCGCCTCGCCTTCGCTCTGCGACCAGCTAGGAGGGAGCCATGATGACACGTCGTGCATTTACGGCGCTCGGAGGGGGCGCATTCCTCTTGGGACCTCTCGGGCTAGGTGGCTGCAACGCTGTGCCAATCGATCCCGAGCGCATCGAAAGCGTGCGCCATTCGTCGGGTGGCGGGATGACTGGTGGTGGCAGCAGCACGGAGCTAAGACGCCAGAAAGATGGCTCGGTGATCCTCTCCACGCGTGAGCGCGAGTGGCATAACTCACGCGAGACGGGCATGGACTACGCGTGCGACGCAAGCGTGTTCGAGCGCCTTGCACAAATCGCCAACGACTACGATTTGCGTGCGGCGTCGAAGCGCCGGGACCAGGAGTTCCAAACGCTCGATGCCCCAACGAGCAGCTTGTCCTTCTCCATGAGGGAGAAGGACGGCTCCTACGACATCGACTCCTCTTTCACTATCAGTTCAGAACAGGAGCTGACGGCGAGGGACCATGAAGGATGGAACGCAGTGCTGGCTGTTTTTGCCGATGTCGCGTCCGAGAGCGAATGCGTTGCCTATGAGGAACCCCATGCCGTGACGCTCTCGTCTGTGGGGATGCAGCATCGCTTCATTCTCAACGACAGCACCGCCGCGCTTGAGCTTGCGAAGCGCTGCCCACTCGAGATCGAGTTGGAGGATTATGCGGATGACGGGAAGGCTTTTCTTCTCGACGACCCTCTTGATGTGGGCGACGCGCCCCTTACCTCGGGCAAGGCCGGCACGCTCTGCTACCTCGAGCCCTCGAACGAGGTCGTGGCCTTCTACGCCGATGCCGCGTCGCAGGAGGGCCTCTACGAGCTGGGACATATCCAGTACGACTACAATGTTCGCTCCCTTGCGGAGGTCGAGACGGGTCCTTCTCGGCTCTGGAGCGACATGTTCATCGAGTAAGCGCTCGAGAATCACGAAGCCACATGAAGGCTGAACCCGCGCCACCGTTTATGTGAAGAAAACGTGAAGGAAGAATAGCATTCGCAGTAGCGGGTATTTAAATAAATGCGCTGTGCCGATTTGGCAACGCTTGCGTTCGCAATGTGCTACATCGCGTAATAGCTCGTGCGTCGCGGCGTTTCGCGTCGTACGGTGAAGAAGCTTTTGGCAGACAAAACCGATAGACGACTGATGGGCATGGCTATGACTACATCAACCGGCAAGAAGATCCTCTCCCTCGTCATGACTGCGACGCTTGCCTTCGGGCAGCCGTGCGTGGCCGCTCCGCTCGCCGTTCAGGCATCCCCAAGTGCGAGCAACTGGACCGACGAGATAGACGACATGCTCGCTCGGGGTAGCTACATTGAGGGAGAAGTGCTGGTCGGACTCGTCGAGGCGCCAGGCTCCAAGAAGCTGGCCGCCCAGCCGTCCGAAATCCTTTCCGAGGCCGAGCCCGTCATGGAGGCGTCCGTCGATGACGCCCCCAACTCTGAGCAGGCGCAGATTCTGCCGGACGATGTGCCCATGACCCTTTCCTACGTCTCCTCCGACGAGCTCACGACGGAACAGTTGCTCCACCAACTGGCCGATGATCCTCGCGTGGTCTTTGCCGAGCCCAACTACTGCTCAGATTTCGTTGAGGCCAAGACGGCCGTGGAGGGGTCAGACGCCGAGGCCCTTCCTCCCACGTCAGCTGATGAGACATTCACCGCCCAAGATGACACCCAGGAGAAGGACGAGCCGCAGCTCACCTTGGCGGCTGATGCCAAGCTCAGCGACCTCACGCCGCTTCAGTGGGGCAACTCCAACAAGACTTCGACCCGTGTGGACGAGCTGAACGGCGCTGACCCCGCCGCCTCCATTAACGTCCCCAACTTCGGGGCGACTGGCTCCAACATGAGCCGCCCTGTGACCGTCGCGGTTCTCGACAACCTCGTCGACTACCGCCTTGACGACCTCAATGGCCATATCGTGCGCTTTACGCCCGAGCAGCAGACGGCGCTTGGCTGCTACGAGTGGGGCTACAACGCCATCCGTGGTGCCGGCCAGCAGGCGGCTGACTTCAAGATCGACGACCACGCCTCCCATTGCGCCGGCATCATCGGCGCTGCCTGGGACGGTGTGGGCATAAGCGGTGTCGCCTCTGATGCGCGCATCATGTCCATCCAGGTCGCCCACCCAAAGTCCCGGTTTATCTCGCCCGACAGTGTTCTGAGGGCGTGTGCCTTCATTGACAAGTACAACGCTTCCTGTGCCGACAGCAGCCAGTGGGTGCGCGTCATGTCCTGCAGCTTCAACATCGCTACGACCACGCGTGCTGTCGATGCGGCTATTCGTGAACTCGGCCAGAAGTACGGCTTGGTGGCCGTCTTCAGTGCGGGCAACGACAGCAGCGACAAAGACTCGGTGCCGGCGGGCGTGGGCGCGTTGAGGGAAAACCCCTACGTCATTTCGGTAGCGGCAACCAACCTTGCCGATCAGCTCGCAGTCTTCTCCGATTTTGGTCCCAACACCATCACTATGGGCGCTCCGGGCGCCAGCATCCTCTCCACCATCTCGCTTGACAGTGCTTCCTACCTGCCTGACGGCCAGAACGCTAACTTCTTCTACGAGGGCTTTGAAGACGAGGAGGTCAGCGTCGGCCTCGACCAGGCGGACGCCAATCTGACTCAGAAGTACTCGCCTGAGTGCACGCTTACTTCGGGCAATGACGGTCGCCTTGCGGGCGAGCACGGCCTGCGCTTCCCCGTTTCTACGGACCTCGCGAACAACGAGGGCAAGGACCTCACCTTTGTGGTTAGCGTCAACTGCAAGGAGAAGCTGCCCGAGAACACGCAGATGAGCCTCGCCTACAGCGTGGCTGGCAGGGACGCCATCTGTGGGCAGGCACGAGACCTTTCTGGCCGCGACCTCAAGATTACGCGCAACGATTCGTCCTCGACGGGCGGCTGGTCAGTTGCGACCTGCAGGGTCGATGACGCCTGCGTGACGAATGGCCGTCTGCAGGTTGCCTTCACTCTCTCCTCTGACGTGCCCATCAAGTCGATCTTGTTTGACTCGATCGGCGTGGGCAACCTCAACGTTCCGTATGCTTTCGACGACGGCACCTCCATGGCCTGCCCCATGGTCGCTGGTGGTGTGGCTGTGCTCGCCGCCGCTCATCCCGACGAGAACGGCGCACAGCTTGCGGCTCGCGTGCGCGCCTCCGTCCGCAAGACGCCCGCGATGGCCGACCGTACGGTCACGGGCGCCGTCCTCGACCTCTCGAACGACACCCCTGGCAAGCCCGAAGAGGTGAAGCCTGTCACCCCGACCCATCCGCTCTACGAGATCGACCTGCCGCTGAGTCTCGCCACGAAGGATCCGTATGACCTCCATGACGGTGACGCCGACACCGAGGTGATGGGAGAGGCGCTGGTTGCGGATGACACCCTGTGGTATCTCCCAACAGATAACTACAGTGATGTCGAGAACAACGCGCTCTGTGTTTGCCAAGAGATCCGAGCATTCGACTTGAAGACCCATACGTGGGACACAAGCCGCAACCTGTCCTTCCCCTCGGCGGTCGAGTACTTCTCCGCCTGCGTCCATGAGGGCAAGATCTACATCTTGGGCGACGTGTTCAACGCGGAGAGTTTTCCCGAGGGCTTCAAGCAGGACGAGACCGTGCTGCTCGAGATCGTTCCCGGTGACAGAGACCTTACGATCTATCACATGAAAAACGTGGCCAATGAGGATGGCACGGTGCTCTTCTCCACGCCCGACGGCCTGAAGGTCTACGACAAGTACGCCGAGGACAAGGACGATAAGGGCGAGGTCACGCGCCGCTACTGGGGCATCAGAAAGCTCGATATCGAGAACGGGACGGCGAGCGATCCCATTGTGAAGTGCGATGACCTTTCCGAGGAGGTCGCGATTGCCACGCATGGCGACACCACCTACCTGTTTGATTACGGCAAATCAAAGCTGTTTAGCCTCAAGGGCGAGACCTTTGAGCCGGTGGGTGGCGAGCTTCCCGCCCCCGCCGACGAAGAGATGTCGTATGGAAAGACGGCTGCGAGCGAATCGTGGGTGGGAGTCGCTGCGCGTCCTCGCCTCGTCGCGGGCGATAAGAACCTCTACGTCGTGGGCCTCTTCGACGATGATAAGGGAGCGGATACTTGGATTCTGCCTTACGGAAGCACGACGCTGGAACCCTACGACAAGTGCATCTCGTCGACGCACGCCCTGCAGCCAGTGGCCGCCTTCTACAACGGTCGCCTCTACGCCATGGCTGCCGCCTGGGGCGAGCAGGGCTCGCGCGTCTTCCGTGCGACCCAGATCGAGACGCCGGGTGCGCCTAATAACGAGAGTGACCCCACGCCCGCTCCTGCACCCGATCCCAAGAAGAGCGGCAACACCACCAACGGTAAAACGCAGGCCGCAGCTACCAAGACGGCGCGGCTTCCCAAGACAGGTGACGAGACTAACTTCCTTCTCATCGGCGCGCTTGCGCTCGGTGGCGTGGTCTCGCTTGCTGCAGCCTACGCCCTTCGCAAGGGCCGTAAGGAGTAGTGCCCCAAGGTCATCCGCCAAAACGTGACATTCCCGACCTGCTTTTGTCGCAAAATGGCCGACCTCCCAGGCGTTCGACCGTCTGGGAGGTCGGCCATTTTGCGACAAAAGCAGGTCGGGAATGTCACGTTTTGCTTGGGTTGGCATCTGTTCTCTGCGTGCAGTCTTCCTAGTATCGTTCTCGAAATGCTGAATGCGTACAATGTGCAACTGGTACGTTTTACCAGCAAACATGTCAGCTGCTTGACGTAGTGCCGGCAGCAAGGGCATGAAGGGAAGGAACCATCGCTATGGCAACGAAAAAGATCTACCTGTTCTGTACCGCGGGAATGTCAACGAGCATTCTCGCCCAGACCATGCAGAAGGTCGCCGAAAGCCACGACCTGCCCCTCGAGGTGAAGGCTTATCCTATCGCCAAGATCGACGAGATCGTTGAGGAGGAGCACCCCTCCTGCGCTCTTCTCGGCCCCCAGGTGCAGCACCAGTACGAGGCAACCAAGCTGCACATCGAGAGCACCTACGACGTTCCCGTTGGCCTTATTGACCAGGAGTCCTATGGCCGCATTGATGGTGAGGTCGTTCTCAAGTCGGCCATCAAGCTCATCAAGACCCACCGCAAGAAGTAAGCCGCCACAACATGCGCCATCTGCGAACCAGGCGGCGTGAGCACTGCAAATCACGAACCACCAGGAGAAGAACAACCGTGTTTGAGAAGCTAGAGAAGATCCTGATGCCCATGGCTGAGTCCATCGGCACGAACAAGTACCTGTCGTCCATCCGCGACGGCTTCCTGATTTCCACGCCGCTGCTTATGGCAGGCTCCGTGTTCCTGCTGCTGGCCAACTTCCCGATTCCGGGCTGGCCCGAGTTCCTTGCCTCGGTGCAGGTGGGCAACACCACGCTTGCCGCGCTTCTCGAGAAGCCCTCGGACGCCACCTTCACCATCATGTCCATCTTCGCGATTATGGGCATCGCCTATTCCTATGCGCGCCAGATCAAGACCGACAAGATCTTCTGCGCTGCGAACGCCCTCATGGCATGGTTCTTGCTCATGCCCTATGCCGTGACCGGCACGACCGAGGTCGCCGGTACGGAGACCGAGGTGACGCTGAGTGGTCTGCCGCTGGGCTGGGTTGGCTCGCGCGGCCTGTTCGTGGGCATCTTCTGCGCCTTTGCCGCCACGGCCATCTATGCGTCCGTCAAGGAGCGCGGCTGGGTCATCAAGATGCCGGAGGGCGTGCCGCCCACCGTCGTGGAGTCCTTCTCCTCGATCATCCCCATCGTGGTCACTATGACCGTCTTCTTCCTCATCAACCTCATCTTTGGCCTGTTTGGAACCGATACCTTCTCCTTTGTGTTCAACTTCCTGCAGGTGCCCCTGCTCAATCTGGGCGATAGCCTTGGCGCCATGGTCATCGCCTACATCTTCCTGCACCTCTTCTGGTTCTTCGGCATCAACGGCGGTGCCGTCGTGGGCGCGGTCTTCAACCCGATCCTGCAGACGCTCGCCATGGAGAACCTCGAGTACTTCCGCACCGGCGTTGGCGAGGGCCACATCATCTGCCAGCAGTTCCAGGACTTCTTCGCCACCTTTGGCGGCTGCGGCTCCACGCTTTCGCTCATCATCGCGATGCTTCTCTTCTGCAAGTCGGCCCGCATCAAGCAGCTGAGCAAGCTGGCGCTCATCCCGGGCATCTTCAACATCAACGAGCCGATTGTCTTCGGTCTGCCCATCGTTATGAACCCGGTCATGCTCATTCCCTTCATGCTGGTGCCGACGCTCAACATCGTCATCTCCTACGTTGCCATGGCGGTGGGTATCGTCCCCATCTGCAACGGCATCCAGCTCCCGTGGACCTGCCCGCTCGGCATCTCGGGATTCGTTGCCACCAACTGGGCTGGCGGCTTGCTCCAGATCTTGCTGCTTATCCTCGGCGTCTTCTACCTGCCCTTCATCAAGGCGGTTGACCGACAGTACCTAGAGGAAGAGGCGCGAGCGACGCAAGCCTCGGAAGAAGAGGAAGACGATATCGACCTCGACAGTCTGTCATTCGACGATCTGTAAGAAGGAGCGCCGGTGCGGGGATGCCTCGCGCCGGCGTTTTGCGTAAGGGAGGCAAGGCATGTGGGGAATCATCGCAACATGGAGAATGGCGCTCGACGGCATCGAGGGCGCGGCCAAGCAGCTCGAGGAGGGCGGGCGTGCCGACGATGCGGTTGAGGCGGCGATTCGCGAGGTCGAGGACTTTCCGTACTTCAAGTCGGTGGGCTACGGTGGCCTGCCCAACGAGCAGATGGTAGTTGAGCTTGACGCGGCCTTCATGGACGGCAACACGCTCTCCTTTGGTGCCGTGGGTGCCCTGCACGACTTTGCCAACCCCGTGAGCGTGGCGCGCGCCCTTGCGGCCGATGATGCCAACAACCTGTTGGTGGGGGAGGGCGCTGACCTCTTTGCCGAGCGTGCCGGCTTCGAGCGCAAGGCCATGCTCACCGACCGCGCGAAGGTCTTCTATAGAAAGCGCCTTGCCGAAGACGAGAAGCGCCGCCAGGAGGGTGCCGCCCTCGAGCTGGGCGAGCCCGAGGCCGAGCAGGAGGCGGCTCGCGGTGCGGGCATTGCCTCCGCTCCGCGCGGGCACGATACGGTGGGTGCCGTCTGCCTTGATGAGCAGGGACTCATGACCTGTGCCACCTCAACGAGCGGACTCTTCATGAAGCGTCCCGGGCGCGTGGGTGACTCTCCCATCCCCGGTGCGGGCTTCTACGTTGACTCCGAGGCGGGAGGTGCGGCCTCGACTGGTCTGGGCGAAGACGTGATGAAGGGCTGCCTGGCCTACGAAATCGTGCGCCTTATGGGCGAGGGCCTGCATCCGCAGGCTGCGTGCGAGCAGGTCGTGAGTGCCTTTAGCGACAAGCTCACGCGCCGTCGCGGCAAGGCGGGTGACATCTCCTTCGTGGCCATGGATCGCGCGGGGCGCTGGGGCGCTGCGAGCAACCTCGAGGGCTTCTCCTTCGTGGTGCAGACGCAGGGTAGCGAGCCGCAGGTCTACCTCGCCCATCCGCAAGCGGACGGCAGCTGTGCCCACGAGCTGGCGAGTCAGGAATGGCAGGATGCCTACATGGCTGCCCGCCTCGCGCCCGTGAGCGAGTGAGGCGTGATGGATGTGAAGAGGGGAGGGCTCGTGGGCGATCAGATGGATTCCGCGCTTTGCGAGCGCATCTTGGCCGAAGTTGAGGCCCTATCTGACGAGCTGGTTGAGGCGTTGCGCGACGTCGTGCGCATCGACAGCGTGCAGGCCGATCCGGAGCCGGGCGCTCCGTTTGGCCCCGGCTGCAGGCGTGCGCTCGACCACACGCTCGAGCTGGCAGAGGGCATGGGCTTCGAGACCTATAACCTGGATGGCTACGCTGGCTATGCGAGTTGGCCCAGTGTGGGCGCAGGCGCGGATGGCGAGCCGCTCGAGGGTTACGTCTGCGCGGTGGGCCACCTTGACGTGGTTCCGGTGGGGACGGGTTGGAAGGAGCCGCCCTTCTCGGCGTACCTCGCCGACGGGACCATCTACGGCCGAGGTGTCCTCGATAACAAGGGCCCCATCTACGCCTGTCTCTTTGCCCTGTGGGCGCTTCGCAGACTGGGCCTCGAGCCCCGCCGAGAAGTGCGCGTGATCTTTGGCTGCAACGAGGAGACGGGCATGGCCGACATGGCGCACTACCTTAGCCATGAGCCGGCGCCTGTCATGGGCTTTACGCCCGACTGCAAGTATCCGGTGGTCTATGCCGAGCGTGGCCGCGCCAGGGTGCGTCTTGCGCCGAAGGATGCGCCCGCCTCGCCTTCGGGCGCGGTCTATGCGGAAGAGGTGGAGCGCCTCTTTACCTTCGTGAACGAGTTCGTGCTGAACGCGAAACCGAACGGCGAGCGCCTGGGCATTGACGTGAACGATCCGGAGTTTGGTGTCACGCAGACGCGCAATTGGAGGCTTGTGCACGTTGACGGTCGTCCCTGCATAGAGCTTGCGGTCAGCTATCCGGCGGGGATCACTGGCGAGGAGCTGCTGCGTCGCATGAACGAGGCAATCGCCAGCGCAGACTTTGTTGCCACGCTCCTATCCGACCTAGCGCCCGTGCGCTT
The DNA here is from genome assembly GCA_905235165.1 of uncultured Atopobiaceae bacterium. GTDB lineage: Bacteria > Actinomycetota > Coriobacteriia > Coriobacteriales > Atopobiaceae > UBA1367. Next base: position 12,276 of record CAJOKK010000041.1, read on the forward strand.
CGAGCGCGACTGCCGACTGGTGCGCACGCTTCAGGATACCTACGAGCGCGTGACGGGCAACGATGGTACGCCGGTAACCACCACGGGCGGCACCTACGCCAAGGTCGTGCCGAACATCGTGCCCTTTGGCCCCTCCTTCCCGGGGCAGCGCGACATCGGTCACCAGCCAAACGAGTGGATGACCGTGGAAGATCTGCTCACCAATGCGAAGATATATGCGTTGAGCCTCTATCAGCTCTCGCGCTGAGGCAGTTCGAGCGGGTGGCTTGCTGCTCGCATCAGGAGAAAAGGGATGGTGCGCATGAAGATCGTTATGATTTACGACCAGATTCAGTCGGGCTTGGGTGCCAAGGACGACAAGATGGTCCCCCTGACCCTGCTCAAGGAGCCCGTGGGCCCCGC
>CAJOKK010000042.1 GCA_905235165.1 uncultured Atopobiaceae bacterium
ACAATCTATCTCAGCCAATTCCTAACATGTGACACTACTTCGCACACCAAAGAACGGAGGTTCCATGGTTGTCGACATGCTTGACAGTTTCGGGCTCAAGAAACGTTGGCTCGCGCTCTGTGCGCTGCTCGTTGCCACGGCGCTCGTGCTTGTTCCCATGCTCGCCCAAGCAGACACGCAGCAGGGCGAGCCTCTCTATCACACGCTCAACGAGTTAACGGGCAAGTGCTTTGCCTACGTGAACGGCAGCGTATACAACCAGCGTGTCGAAGAACTTGTCGAGGACACCGAGGAAGAGTACTATCCATCGCTCTCCGAATGCGTGGCTGCCGTTGAATCAAACAAGGCCGATGCCGCAGTGCAGCTCTCCTACTGCTGCCAGCTCGCCGTCAATCGTCGTCCCGGCACGGTGACGCTGCTTCCCGAGCCAGTCGACAAGGTTACCGAGGGCTTCTTCTTTCCCAAGGGCTCTCCACTTACCGCGCAATTCAACGAGCTGATTGACAAGTTCGAGGCAGACGGGACCCTCGGCACGCTCGAGAAGAAATGGGTTGCCGCCGATGAGTCAGGCAAGACCCTGCCCGAGCAAGACTGGGACGCCCCCAACGGTACCCTGCAGTTCGCTACGTCCGGCGTCATCGAGCCCTTCTCCTACGTGGGCGAAGGCGGCATCCCCAAGGGCTATGACGTCGAGCTCGCCCTGCTCATCGCCAAGGAGCTTGGCTACCATCTCGAGATCTCGACCATCCCCATGGACTCCATCTTCGCCTCGGTCGCCAGCGGCAAGGCTGACTTCGGCGGCACCCTCACCGAGACGCCCGAGCGTTCATCAGTGTGCGACTTCAGCCATGCCGTTATGCCCACCACCATCTCGGTCATCGTGAAGACGCAAAATGCCAGCAATGACGCCGCTCTCCTCTCCTCACTGAGCGATTCCTTCAATAAGACCTTCATCGAGGAGAACCGCTGGCAGCTCATTCTTTCAGGCTTCTGCATCACCGTGCTCATCAGCGTGAGTGCCGCCACGCTCGGCACGCTTCTGGGATACGCCACCGTGCTCGCGCGACGCAGCGAGAAGCACGGGCTCACCAAGCTCGTGGACGGCTACCAGGCGCTCATGGGCGGCGTGCCGCTGGTCGTGGTGCTCATGGTGCTCTACTACGTCATCTTCGGAAGCGTGGACATCGACGGAACGATCGTGGCCATCATCGCCTTCACCCTCTCCTTCGGCTCGACCTCCGGCGCAACAATGTGGACGGCCGTGCGCAGCATCGACATCATCCAAGAGGAGACGGGCCTTGCCCTCGGCTACACACGCAACGAGGTCTTCAACAAGATCATCTTCCCCCAAGCCCGCCAGCAGTTCATCCCACAGCTCACGGGACAATTCGTAAGCCTCGTGAAAGACACCTCCATCGTGGGCTACATCGCCGTCCAAGACCTCACGCGCGCCAGTGACCTCATTCGTGCCCGAACCATGGATGCCTTCTTCCCGCTGATCTCCACAGCGATCATTTACTTCATCTTCTGCCGCCTGCTCGCTCGCCTACTCAGCAAGCTCGTCACCAGATTCGACATCGAAAACCGTCCGCGCAAGATCGAGGGGGTCAGTGAGAGATGAGCCTCATAGAAGTACGTCACCTGCGCAAGGAATATCCCAATGCCACCCCGCTCAAAGACGTGAACGCCACCGTCGATGAGGGCGAGGTCATCTCGATCATCGGCCCTTCGGGAACGGGCAAGTCCACCTTCATCCGCTGTCTCAATCGCCTAGAGACCCCCAGCTCGGGCACAATCTTGATCGACGGCGAGGACGTGTGCGACCCCAGCTGTGACCTTGCCGCTCTGCGCTGCAAGATGGGCATGGTCTTCCAGAACTATGCTCTCTTCAGCCACAAGTATGTAGTGGAAAACCTCATGATGGCCCCCATGGACCTGCTTGGCCTCTCCAAGCAAGAGGCCTACGACCAGGCGCTGGACCTTCTCGAAATGGTCGGCCTACGCGACAAGGCCCTCAACTGGCCCCACGAGCTGTCAGGCGGACAGCGCCAGCGTGTGGCCATCGCGCGTGCCCTCGCCATGCAACCCAAGATCCTGCTCTTCGACGAGCCGACAAGCGCGCTCGACCCGCAGATGGTGAGCGAAGTCCTTTCTGTCATCAAGGACCTTGCCGAGCAGGGACTCACCATGCTGGTGGTCACCCACGAGATGCGCTTCGCGCGCGACGTGAGTTCCCGCGTCTTCTATATGGACCGCGGCGAACTGTGGGAGTCTGGAACCCCCGAGCAGATCTTCGATCATCCGCAGCGCCAAGAGACGCACGACTTCATCTTCCGCGTCCGCAGCTGGGAATGGGACATCACCTCGCTGACATGCGACTACGAGACAATGATGAACTCGCTGCTGCATTATTGCCAGCGCCAGTTCTTGAGCCGCCAGACGTCCTACACCTGCCAGCTACTCATAGAGGAGCTCGTGGAGAGCCAGATGCTACCCTTCGCCCGCAAGTACGACATCGACAACCCCAACATCCACCTGACGCTCTCCACAGGGGAAGGCGGCGTGGACATGGTGGTGGAAATCGACTTCCGCTCGTTGCTAAAGCAGGGTGCAAAGTACAAGAGCGAAGACTTCGACCCGCTTTCGACCTCCATCATCTTGGGTACTTGCGATCACTGGGAGCTTATCGAACCTGGCATCGCACGTATCTATATCAGCTAGCGAAGAGGCAGGACCCACCATCCCACAGGAGAAGCGTCTCAACTAAACGGCCCTCCCAGCCACGTTGCTGGGAGGGCTTCTCATCAAAGGCATCGCGAAGGATGCGACGCATACTTGGACCTTGGCAAATGGATGACCTGACAAGCCACGCTCAACGGGACTATCCCAGCGCGCCCTTCAGCTCCTTCAAAAAGAGGCCGGCAGCGTTTGAGAACCTCTGGCCACGCCTCCAAGCGAAGTCAATGTGCGCAACTATTGGTGGCCAGAGCGGCCTGAACTCCAAGCCAGAGCCAGGTCCGGTAGGAGCCAAGGCATCGAGCCCCAACATATAGCCCGCACCTTCCCGAACAAAAACGGTACCGTTGTAGCCGAGCGTATACGTAGCAGCCAGCTCCATCTGAGAAAGCGACTCCCCAAACCAAGCCGACAGCTCGTCAGTCTCCAGAGCCTGCTCTGAGACGATGAGCGGGAGGCCCTTCAGATCGCCGGGTGAGATGACCTCCCTATCCGCCAGCGAATCTCCCTCCGGAAGATAGATGCCCCAAGCGTCCGTATGCGGTAGCCTCACGTGCTCGTAACGGTCTATGTCGGGATAGCTAAAGAGAATCGCAAAGTCGTCCAAGCCACGCTCCAGGCGTTCAACCACATAGTCGGCGTTACCGCTATGCAGGCGAAAACGCACTTGCGGATAGCGTCTACGAAAGTCACGAGAGCAGGATGCCACCGGAGAAATCCCGCTCGACTCCCCGCAGGCAATGCGCACGTCGCCGGCAATCACCTCCCCACGGTCGCGATATTCCGCCTCAGTCAGATCAGCAAGCGAGACGATATCGCTCGCCCGTGTCATGAGGTGCAGGCCCTCCTCGGTGGGCTCGACGCTACGGCTATGGCGGACGAGCAGATCGCATCCCAGCTCGCGCTCAAGTTCGGAGATCTGCCGTGAGAGCGTTGGCTGCGTAACGTGCAGGCGCTCAGCCGCACGAGACATACTTCCCGCCTCACATACGGCCAGGTAGTAGCGAAGCGTCCTCAGTTCCATGAAGCCTCCCATACCTATGCGTACCACGTATAGCACGATATAAATTCTAAGTAATTGTTATATCACTGAGCGGCGCGCACAATGAAGACAAAGCGAAGGCGAAGGAGGCCACATGTCCACGAAGATCAATATGACGTTCGGCGAAGCAACCATCCAGGCAGAGCTCAACGACACTGAAACCGCACGCTCATTCGCGGCGTCGCTGCCCACCACCATCCACGTGAGCGGCACCGGCATCGACTTCTGCGGAAGAATGCCCTTTGAGCTCCCCTACGAAGAGGCGCAGGTGCACAGCGGATGGACAAATGGCGACATGAACTACAACCCAGGCGGCGGCTGGTTCGCCTTGCTCTTTGACGACGAGGAGAACTCCATGCGCTACGGAGACCAGGTAAACATGGGTCGCGTTATCGGGCCGCTCGACGTGTTCCACACACTCACGGGCAGCTACGACCTCCTTATCGAAAGGGCGTGAGGACGATGAAGGTGCTTCTTCTGAACGGATCGGCCCGGAAGAACGGTGGCACTGCCACCATGTCCGAGGCCTTCGCACGCGGCGCACGTGAGTCGGGACACGAGGTCAACGTGCTCGATATCGCCCAGATGAACATTCACGGCTGCCTCGGTTGTGAGGGATGCCATGCAAGCGGCAGCGGTAAGTGCGTGCAGCGCGACGACATGGACCTTGTCTACCCACTCTGGGACAGCGCCGACGTGATCATAGTGGCAAGCCCCGTCTATTACGGATCTTTCTCCGGGCAGATGCACTGCTTGATTCATCGCACCTACGCAGGTGATAAGCCCAAGAAGTGCAAGGCGATGGCACTCTTCCTTTGCTCGGGGTCCAGAGGGGTCTACGAGGCGTCGGAGCGAATCTATCACGGCTTTATGCAGGGCTACTACGGCGTACAGGACCTCGGCGTGTTCGAAGCCACCACGGCAGTTGCGAAGTCGGAGGACATGACCGCAAGACTGACGGAACTTGGACAGACGCTATCCCAGCGCGTCGGAATGTGAGGGCGCTCCCGTGAGAAAGGGTTGGCTGGCATTGGTCCTGACGCTGGCGCTTCTTGGCTGTAGCAACTCTGGAGAGACAGCGTCCTCTTCTCCCGAGCTCAATCTGAGGTCAAGCGATTCCGAACTCACGATGACGGAGAAAGCGGCTGAGACGCAGCAAATCGAGGAAGCACAGGTCACGCAAGAAGAGGAGCAGGACGGAGAGACAGAAGAGATGAAGCTAAGCATCGACGGAAACGACGTGAGCGTTACGTGGGAGAACAACCAGGCGGTGTCCGACCTGATGGCCCTCGCATCCGAAGGAAGGCCCACTGAACGTGGAGCTATCCAGCTACGGCGGCTTCGAACAGGTGGGTCCGCTTGGAAGGAGTCTCAGCACAAGCGACGTACGGATAAGGACCGAACCTGGAGACATCGTGCTCTACGCAGGCAACCAGATCTCTCTCTTCTATGCTCCCAACACCTGGGCCTACACCAAGCTCGGCCACATCAATAACAAGACCGCCGAGGAGCTGACAGAGCTGCTCGGCAACAACGACGTGAGCATCACGATTACGGTCAGATAGGACAAGTCTAGAAAGGGCACAACCATGGCAAAGGCAGAGGAACTCGAACTCGTGCAGGAGTGGGACAAGGTGTTCCCCAAATCAGACAAGGTCGACCACGAGAAGGTCACCTTCCACAATCGTTTCGGCATCACGTTGGCAGCAGACCTCTACAAACCGAAAGACGCCGATGGCAAGCTGGCGGCTATCGCCGTGAGTGGGCCCTTCGGAGCCGTGAAGGAACAATCCAGCGGCCTCTACGCACAGACTATGGCCGAACGCGGCTTTCTGACCATTGCCTTCGACCCGTCCTTCACTGGCGAGAGTGGCGGACAACCACGCCGCGTAAGCTCGCCCGACATCAACACCGAGGACTTCTCCGCGGCCGTCGACTACCTCTGCTGCCGTGAGGACGTTGACCCCGAGCGCATCGCCATCATCGGCATCTGCGGCTGGGGCGGCCTCGCCGTGAACGCCGCCGCCATCGACACGCGCATCAAGGCGACCATCGCCTCCACCAGCTACGTGCTGACCCGCGTATCGACCAAGGGCTACTTCGACGCCGAGGATGATCCTGACAAGCGCAGGGAGATTCGCCGCAGCCTGAATGCGCAACGCACGGCAGACTATGCCTCTGGCAACTACCAGCGAGCGGGCGGCGTGGTGGACCCCTTGCCTGCCGACGCCCCGCAGTTCGTGGCCGACTACTATGACTACTACAAGACCCCGCGCGGCTACCACGAACGTTCCGGCAACTCTACCGATGGCTGGAACACCACTTCCAGTCTGTCTTGGACAAACACCAACCTACTGCAGTTTGCCAACGAGATCGAGAGTGCGGTCATGGTGCTGCACGGCTCCGAGGCACACTCCCGCTACATGGGCGAAGGCATCTTCGAGCAGCTTGAAGGCGACAACAAAAAGCTCGTGATCGTGGACGGCGCCACACACTGCGACCTCTACGATGGCGGTGGCAAGAATGCCATCCCCTTCGACGAGATCGAGTCGTTCTTGCGCGAGAACCTATAGGGTGACGAGGGCCGAGGTCGCCTGCCCGGGAGCAGCCGGGGGGCGGCGCGAACCCTTGCGTGGACTCTGCGACAAGGACGCTCGTCGCTCCGGCGCGGCAGCTGCGGAACTCGCTCGCTGCGCTCGCTCAGACAAGTCCTCGCTCCCGCCGCGCCTGCGCTCCTCGCTGTCGCAGAATGTCCGCGCAAGGGTTCGCGCCGCCCCCGGCTGCTCCCGGGCAGGCGACCTCGGCCCGTTTATTCGGCAAACGCTGTTCTTATCGGCTAGTGCGAGGAGAAGCTTCCGGAGAACTTCTTGAGCTTTACCTTGACGCTCCTCTTACTAGGAAGCTTCTGCTTTAGGGCCCTGGCCTTGGGACGCTTCTCTTCCACGCTGTCCCTGATCATGTGCTGAGCCCTCTTACGCACCTCATTTATCGAGGTGACCTTGTCGGCGGCAACCAGAATCCAACCCTCAGAGCTATGCGGTGCCTTACCTGCGACAGGCCACATGTGGTGCAGCACCGCATCCAACTGCCTGACATTCGCGTCATACTCCTTGAAGGCGATTCGGGTGCTCTCCTCGGGATGCAGATACGCCTTGTGGCTCGACTTGCTCTCGAAAATTTCGTCTTCGGTCATGCCAAGGTCATGCAGAAGGCTCGCACGTACCGCATCAACCTCGTTCACCTTGATGCCATAACGGTTCAGCCAACGCGACATCCTCAGTGCATACTCCGCCGTGCTGATGCTGTGGGAGGCAACGTTTCCCTCTTCGGTGTGATGACGCAGGAGACGCGCCTTGTCGAACCTCTCAGACGAAACAATGTCTTCGCCCATGAGCATGACGTCTTTTCGAATCTCACCCCGCACGGCCATGAAGGCCTCCCTTGCCCGTATCTATATCGCAGAGCGCACGAACGGCCAGCTGCGATATGCGGGGACATCCTTGAATCCCCTATTTGCATAAGCGTAGCACCACAGGGACCCAACGGAACAGGATTCTTCAAATACCAACGCGACAAAGGGCAAACGGAAAGGCCACCTATCGCTCAGAGCTCGGCGAGAAGATCTCGAGCTTGTTCGTCTCCCCCGAAGTCGGCAGCGGCCTGGAAGACCTTCTTCGCCTTATCCTGCTCCTTCCTGCTCAGAAGGGTGTTAGCTACCGCGAGCAGACCATGGTTGGTCTCGGTCTTTTGGTCAGCCGCCTCAGGGTAGACCCGCGAGACAAACACGGCCATCTCCGCATACACATCGGCGGGCTTCTTCTCGTCAAGGGCTTCGTTGACGTAGTCGTACATGCACTTGCCGCAAAGCTTGCCGGCCTGGACGTTACCCATAAGCTCCGCCTGATGGAAGAGGGACGCGGCTTCCATGAAGTCCTGCTTGCATCCCAGGCCTCGAGCACGGAGGCTCGCTAAGTTGCACAGGGCGGTCTGCTCCGGTTGGATTTTAAGCAGGCTTGCATAGGCCTCTACGGCCGACTCGTAGTCAGCCGCATTGAGAGCCACCTGCCCCAGAAGCAGAAGCGACCTCACGGCCTCTTCGGGACCCATCGGCTCATCATGGTGATGATCGTGCCCACCATGGTCATGGTCATGGTGATGTTCATGTCCTTGCGAGTGTCGCTGCCTTGAACAAGCATCTCTCTGCCTGCAATCGTCCTGCTCATCAATGGCTCCCATTGCGACCCTCCAACACTCCTCGTCAGACTCCAAACTCAAACCACTCATCAGTATGCAGCATGGCACAAGCGCTCGGCCGCCTCCTGCGGCCCATCACCTGAAGGAGGACATCGCCAAGGAAAGGGCCATAGGAGCCCAGGCACTGAACTTACGGGGATGAGCTGCGAGGTCTTTGGCAAGCTCGTCAAAGCTCACCCAGCGCACATCACTCACCTCAGACGGGTCGGGCGAGAGCTCGCCTTCGGATCGCGCAACGATCACGTGGTCGAACTCATACTCGCTCAGGCCATCATCAAACTCCGCTCGATAGGCAAAGGCGCTGACCTCATGGAGGTCGCTGACCTCACATCCGAGCTCCTCTCGAGCACGACGACGCGCGGCGTCCAAAAGCTCCTCCCCCGCACGCGGATGAGAGCAGCAGGAATTGGCCCACAAACCGGCAGAATGATACTTTCCCTCGGCACGTTGGGAAATCAGCGTCTCAAGGCCGTCCGCACCCTCGCGCACCAACACGACCGAGAAGGCTCGATGAAGCAGCCCCTCGCTATGTGCACGTTCCTTCGTCGCCGTTCCAATCTCGCGGTCGAGCCCATCAACCAGCACCAGCAGGTCCTCACGCGCCGGGTCCTTTGCCATTCTCTCGGTCGTTACCATTGGTGCACCATGTCCCTTCGCTCTAGCAATTCGCCTTTTGCTGATAGTTATATCCGAAGGCCCGCAAGAACATTCCCAGAAAGTCGGTCACGCCCACGAAGGGCCAGGCTCATCAGAAGCTCCTTGCCACGATCTTGTCATCGAGTCCACCATCATCATTGCAACCTCTTCTCTGCGGTAACAATTCCTGTCGTCACCATCCTTTACGTTGTACAATTCCGAGTGCAAGAGATAACGATTCCGGGGCTCATATGCCGCAGGGGAAACCCAGAAGGAGACCAGCAATGGACGATCCGGGCGCGACAACCAAGCTACTCAACCGCAAGGGTAGGCTTGAGATCAGGCGAAGGACCATCGCCATCGCGGCAGCACTGGCCGTCGCACTCGGATGCGGGATCGCTGCCGCGGCAATCGGCAACTCTCCTGCGCCGGCGGTTTCCGCCGAAAAAGTCGCACCCTCATCGCCCGCGCCAAAAGTTACCCCCGAGAAGGCCCTCGAAGACGAGGTGCACGATCTCATTAGCAAGATGCAGGTAAATAGCTCCCACGTCGAGGTTGAGGTCAGGAGCAAGACCGTCATCGTCAACGATGTCTCCGTCATCGATGACAAGCTGGTGGCAGAGAGCGCCTTCGACAGGGCGCTGGCCCTAGCGGAGTCCCTTGGCACGGCGAAGGCAGACTCCGTTACCTGGGTCATCAACAATAGCAACAACGCCATGGCAGCCGTCACGATCAAGACGGACACGTCGTCCATCGACAAGAGCAAGCTCACCGACCTTGCGAAGAAGCTCGCCTCGGCAGCTGGCTATGCCCTGAACGACAAGGCCTTCGAGCCCGTCAAGGCAATCGTGAAGGCTCCGAGCGCAGGAGACGTTCCAAAGACGAAGAAGGGCGACCTTCTCGTCACCCCGGCAAAGGTGGAAACGAAAAAGACCACCGAGAAGAAGGAAGAGGCAGCAAGCAAGCCCGCGGAGGAGCAGCCAACCGACACATCCGAGACGAGCACCGACGAAGAGCAGGAAAGCGCACCCGAGCCTCGCTGGGTCGAGGAGCAGGGACACTGGAAAGACGTCTACGAAACCCGTCACGTTGACGATCGCTACGTGGTTGATCGGGAAGCCTATGACGAGGCGACGACCAAGCGCACCTGGGTTACCTCGGACGGTCAGAGCTTTGACAGCGCCGAGGCAGCAGAAGGCTATGTTGCCGAGCACACCAGCGATGAGGCCGAGATCACCTACGAGGTCGTCGAGAGTCCCGGAGAGCCCATTCACCACGAAGAAGAGGGTCACTACGAGCCCGTTTATGACGATGTCGTCTCTGGGCAGGAGTGGGTCGTCGACGTCGAGGGACACTGGGAGTAGCGCTAACGAAAGGCCCCTAGAGCCATCGCATCGCGTCATATCTACCCGCATAGCCGTCAATCACGCGGGGCAACTCGAGGTCGAGTTGCCCCGCGAACTTTCAAAAAAGGTGTGTGTCACACGAGTACATTGTGTCAAACGGCGCATGTCAAAGAAGATAAACGTGAGGTCGGTTACCATTTGGAAGAAGGAATGGCACCCAAAAGGAGACTCACCATGGGGAACACGGACGAGACTACCGAGACAACCGAGCCGGCCGAGAAGAAGGAGGAGGCCAAGCGCCCTCCATTCTCACGCAAACAGCTTGCCATCGCGGCAGCACTCGCCGTCGCCATCGGTGGCGGGGCCGTATACGCAGGGACACATCAATCCCCCACGCCTGCCCCATCCGACTCGGCACCGACATCGAGCAGCAGCGCCCATCCCAGCATTGGCAAGCTCGACCCTTCGCGCCAGGCGAACTTCAATCCCAGCAAGGTCATCAAGGATACCGAGGTAACCGACATCGCGGTCAACCTGGGCATGGGAGACGCGGCAAGCCTCGTGACAGAGGTGAAGGACGGCGATGTCATCGTAAGCGAGAGGCATGGACTTGCCGATAAATACGTCGCGGAAAGGACCTTTGACAGGGCCCTGAAGCTGGCAGACGGCATCGGCGGAGAACGCGCCAAGACCGTTACCTGGGTCATCGATAACGGCAAAGATGCCAAGGCTGCCGTGACCGTTAAGGCTGACACGTCCGGCATCGACAAGGACTCGCTCACCAACGTCGCCAAGAAGCTTGAGTCGGCAGAGGCCTACACCCTCAGTGACAAGGCTTATGAGCCGATCAAGGACAGGGTGCAGTCCCGAAGCGTCGGGACCACGCCGACGGGCGTAGACGGCAACGACATCACTATTCCGTCAAAGGCCCCGCAAGAAACTAAGCAGGCCGCTCAGCCGAAAACCGACACCCCCGCAACCGAAACAGAAGCTCCAAAGACGGAAGATACCCCTACCGAGAAAACGGAAACCACGGAGACAGAAACCGAGACAACCAAGACCGAAAGCACCGACAGCGAGCCAAGCAGCACTCCGACAACCGACAATTCGGGACGTCATTGGGTCGAAGAGCAATACCACTGGGAAGACGTTTATGACGATTTCCAGGTAGGCACCCGCTACGTCGTAGACAAAGAGGCCTATCGTGAGGACGTCCCCGTCTGGATCGGCCCTGACGGTCAGACCTACAACGACCAGTCATCGGCTCCCGAGGGATCAACCCAACAGATCGTCTCCATCTACCATGAGGAAGAAGGCCACGAGGAGCCCATTTACGAGAAATACGTCAAAGAACGCGTGAAAGTCGTTGACGTTGAGGGACACTACGAATAAGGTCCATCTCACTAGGCGAATCGCTCTTGTCTTAAGGAGAAACAAGTGAATACAAAGGGAAGGCGCCTTGTCGCACTGTTGCTGTCAGCTACGCTCGTAGTCGACCTTATCCCCAGCCGTGCGCTGGCAACGGCAACTGACCCCAACTATCTCGCCAGGGAAGCAAGCGCCCTCGTTGCTTCCGACCTCGGTGATGACCAGGGTCAAAACACACTGGTTCTGCGCGACGATTGCTTCATGCGCTCTTCCTTCTCTGGCTGCGAGCACCTCATGGCGCTTTCGGCAAAAGCAACGGTCGAATCCTACAGCACCTCCCAGAGAGTCGAGGCCTATCTCGAGGAGCTAGGCTTCCAGGATGTTGAGGTAAACAATTACTACTCTTCCATGGCGCTTGAAGACTCCATGGCCGTCGCCGTAGGTCGTCGAGAGATAAGCGCCTTCGGGAAGACCTATACCCTGCTTGCCGTCATCCCACGTTGCACGGGCTACAGGCAGGAATGGTCAAGCAACCTGATTGTTGGCACGGGTGATATGAGCGAGGGCTTCAAGGCCGCTCGCGATGAGGCGCTGCGCTTCGTCAAGCACTACGTGCAAGACCATGGGATTTCCGGTGACCTGAAGATCTGGACCGCCGGTTTCAGCCGCGGTGCCGCCATTGCCAATCTTCTCGGCGGATTCTTTGCCGATGGTGGTGCCGCTTATCTCGACAATAACGCGCAGGTCACGCCCGAGGATGTCTACTGCTACACCTTCGGTACGCCTCGCACCATCATCGACGGCCTCTCCAAAGATGTCGAGCTCAGCGTCGCGGGTGCGCGCGCAGACCACAAGGATGACACCCCCGGCTCTGACTACTCCTATACGCAGGGCGGAACGGTTGACGCACAGGACAAGGCATTCAGCGGCATCATCAATGTATGCCCTGATGTTGACCTCATTGCCATGCTCCCCCTCGAGGGCTGGGGCTACACCCACTACGGCAACACCCTAGACTTCGGCAAAGACATCCATGAAGAGGGTGGCGAAGTCAGCAAAGAGGCCATGCTGAGCTACTTGCAGGACATCGCGCCAGATGCCTACGAGAACTACATCAGTAACGGTGACGATAGCGACTTTTCCTGGAAGACCTTCGACCTCACCACTCTCCAGATTGTCGATGACGCGAGCGTGTCGGACTCGGGCTACGCAGACTTTCTTTCGCAGCGCATCGACGCCGCGCACTCCTTGATTCCCGACACCGAGAACTACGTAGACGAGGGCTACCAGGACGGCGCAAGGTCCATCGCTGCCCTCTTCGGCCTGCTCTTCCCCCACTTCAGCCTCGGTACGATCAACCTTGGGGACTTCATCAAGCCTGTAGCGTGCACCTACCTCGCTTATGCCTCAGAGCGCTTGCAGGATGAGGGAAGGGCATCGTCTGAAGACGAGGCAACCACCCTCGCCTTGGTGGACCTCCTACAGACCGTCACAGGGACCAGCTCTGAGGTCAACACCGTCGAAGACCTCATCGCTCTTATCTGCAACTACTTCGCCGACAACGAGGATTCGCCGCTTGCGAAGCAGGCGATCGGAGGCCTTGCCGGCATGGTTCCCGAATCCAGCGCCTCCATGCTGAAGATGCTCATCAGCCAGTTCAACCCGAACCCAAGCGACGACAGCCTTGAGACCATGCTGGCCGCCTTCTTGAAGGCATGCGCCAAGGGAGCGGACGAGAATTCCTCCGCCTATAGCAACGAGCAGCTCCGCGATCCGGTGAATGTGCGCAAGCAGCTCTACATCATCATGGGCTTCGCACTTCCTGTCCTCGTGCCCAGCGTGGACCCCTACAGCATCGTCGGACGCAACTTAGATGGCAACGTCCCCCTCTCCAACGTCTGCTCGATCCTCCTCCCCATGCTGAAGACCGATAGTACGACCGATCCGAATGCACCCGTGGTCTACGCCACGCTTGCCGAGGCTGCGGACGCCACTCTTCCCAAGGCAATCGAAACGCTACTGGCTCCCACCATCGAGGATGCGAGGCAGACCGAAAGCGCTGAGTACAACGCTGCCATCCAGGAGCACGTCAACAACCTGACGGCGCACATGAGCCAGATGCGTCGTCTCCTCTGCTACCTGCTCTTCTATACGAAGGACGAAGGCTATTCCGCCAACACTTCCCTGCACAACGCGGCCACCTTTATAGGCAATGCCTTCCGCGTCGCAACGATTCACTCTGACGTGCTCTACCTCGCCTGGTCACTTGCCCTCCAGGACGACGGCTGCCCCGCATGCAACCACTACATCGAGCACGTCGACGCAAAGCCGGCAAGCTGCTCCGAGCAGGGCAACGTTGAGTACTGGGCCCTGCATGATCTGGGTGGTGTTCGCTACTTCGCGGATAAGAACCTCTCCAAGGAGCTGTCCGCCAACGAACTCGTAATTGAGAAGACCGATCACGAGTGGGGCGATTGGGTCGTGACCAAGGAGGCAACCGAGACCGAGCCCGGTGAGCGCATGAGGGTCTGCAAGCACGACCCCTCCCACGTGCAGACCGAGGTGATCCCCGCCAAGGGCAGCAAGGAGCAGGGTGACCCGGCCGAGAAGACAAACAAGAACGAAACAACCAACAAGACGAACAAGACCGAAACAACCAACAAGACGAACGGCAAGCCCAGTAGCACGAGCACGGTGCAAACAAAGCGTGCGAGCCTCGCGGCGCTCCTGCCGAAGACCTCAGACCCAGCCGGACCCTGGATGCAGGTCTTGGTCATGGCGATCATTTCGCTCCTTGCCGGCGTGTATTACCGCAAGCGCGACTGGTAAGACAGACGTTAACTGCAGCTGAACGGCGCCCTCCCGCGAACGGACATCCGTCACGGGAGGGCGCCTTCTTTTTTGCTAGCGAGCGCTCTCTGCAAGGGCAAGCTGCCGGAAGGTCTCGGCAAGCTCTCGTCCCCTGTCCATCAAATGCGTGGGCGCTCCGTCAATCTCGCGCACCGGCATCACGCCCATGAGCGAGTTCGTGAGAAAGACCTCGTCGGCAGCAAGCAGGTCATCCATCGTCAGCACCTCTTCTCGCACGTCAAGACGATCGAGCAAAAGCTCGCGCGCGATGCCGGGAAGCAGGCCGGAAGCGACGGGCGGCGTGACGAGCTGCCCATCTTTCATGATGAAGACGTTCGTGGTCGCACCCTCTGCCAACTCTCCGCGCGTGTTGAGAAAGAGCGGCTCGTTGAAGCCATCGCGAAGGGCACGGCGCTTCTCGAGGATGTTGTCTCCGTAGTTGAGGGTCTTGTGGACAACAAGCGGTGAGGTCTCGTTTCTGCGCACCGCACTCATGCAGCATGAAAAGCCACGATCACGCTCGGCGGGGCCATAGAGGTTCGCACGCGTAGAGACCATGACGTTTTCGCTCGTGACGAGAAGCTTGAGCGCACCATGGTTCGCGATGGCGGGCTCTGCCGCCTCAGCCCCTTCACGCACGCGTTGCCGAAGGAGCTCTTCTTCATGGGCAATGCCGAGAAAGGCAAGAGCCTTCTCGAGACGCCGCAGATGGCGCTCAAGGAGGAGGGCCTGCCCCTCAAAAAGCTCGATGGTCTCGAAGGCCCCAAGGCCAAAGTACAGGCCCTCATCGGCCCGGACGGTTGTTAGCTCAGACATCACATCATGCTCGCCTTCCCTTTCACTCGACGCTCGCAATGGCCTCGAGGACCGCGCGTGCCTTGGTGCGGGTCTCCTCATATTCAAAGTCAACATCAGACTCGTAGGTGATACCACCGCCCGCACCAACCGTGCAGTGGCATTCCTCGCGCACAGCCGTTCGGATAACGATATTCAGGTCTGCATCGCCATCTAACGAGAGGTAGCCAATCGAGCCGG
>CAJOKK010000043.1 GCA_905235165.1 uncultured Atopobiaceae bacterium
GCGGTCAGCGCGACGGACGCGGGTGACCTTCTGCTGCTTCTTCGCCATGGTTTACTCCTAGCCCTTCTTCCTTGCACCGATCTGACGACGCTTACCCTTGCGGGTACGAGCGTTCGTGTGGGTGCGCTGGCCACGGACCGGGAGGCCCTTACGATGACGCAGGCCACGGTAGCAACCAATGGACATCAAGCGATCGATGTTCTGCTTCGTCTCGCGGCGAAGGTCGCCCTCGACGGTGTAGTTTGCATCGATGTAGTCACGGATCTTGGTGACTTCGTCCTCAGTGAGATCCTTGACGCGGGTAGACGGGTCAATGCCAACCTCTGCGCAAATCTTGGTCGCGCGGGTCTGGCCGATTCCGTAAAGGTAGGTGAGTCCGACCTCAACGCGCTTGTCACGCGGCAGGTCGACGCCGTTAATACGGGCCAACGTAATGCTCCTCTCTAGCCTTGACGCTGCTTGTGACGCGGATTTTCGCAGATGACGTAGATCTTGCCATGGCGACGAATGACTTTGCACTTGTCGCACATCTTCTTGACCGAAGGACGTACCTTCATCTGTCTTTCCTTCCGTAGTTCTGATACGTACTGGTGGTGCTGGTGGCGCGACAGGTGGAAGCTGCAGCGCGCTATCTACTCGCCCAGCCGCAGGCGTGAATATCCAAGGCTGGTTGCTTGCTCAACCATGCAACCCGAATGGTTGGCTCGCTGTCCGCTACTTGTAGCGGTAGGTGATACGGCCTCGCGTGAGGTCGTAAGGAGAAATCTCGACGACAACGCGGTCGCCGGGAAGAATCCTGATGTAGTTCATCCTGATCTTGCCGGAGATGGTGCACAGGATTGTTTTTCCATTCTCCAACTCGACGTTGAACATGGCGTTGGGCAGCGGCTCAACGACCGTACCCTCAAGCTCGATTGCGTCTTGCTTACTCACCAGATCCTACCTTCTACTCGCTTTTGACAGCGACCGTTTATTTTATCCAAATCCCCATTATTCGTCCATATGTGCACCGTAAGCACACATCCATTCCAAACGCAAGCAAATTGTTGGGGTCCTTCTCGAGAAAAGAAGGCTTTTGGGCTGCCACTTACTCCTTGGCTCCGCCCTGCATGGGACACCAGGGGCCCTCTTCGTCGGCGGTCAGGATGACCGGGCCGTCCTCAGTGATGGCGATGGTGTTCTCGTAGTGCGCGGCGGGAAGACCGTCGTCGGTGTTAACGGTCCAGCCGTTCGGGAGAACGTGGTTGGAGGGCAAGCCAAGCGTGATCATGGGCTCGATGGCGATGATCATGCCTGCCTGCAGCTTGACGCCGCGGCCCTTCTTGCCGTAGTTGGGGACGTTTGGATCCTCATGCATGGAACGTCCCACGCCGTGGCCAACGTATTCGCGAACCACGCCGTAGCCGTGGCTCTCGGCCAGGGACTGCACCGCAAAGCCGATGTCACCAAGGCGATTGCCCGGCTTGGCCTGCTCGATGGCGGCCTTCAGGCAGTCGCGCGTGACCTCGCAGAGGGCCTTGACCTCCTCGGAGGGATTGCCCACGTAGAAGGTCCAGGCGTTGTCACCCACCCAGCCGTTGACCGTGGCACCCGTGTCGATTGAGATGATGTCGCCGTCGTTGAGGAACATGGTGTTGCTGGGAATGCCATGCACGATGGACTCATTGGGAGAAGCGCAGATGCTTCCCGGGAAGCCACCGTAGCCCTTGAAGGCAGGAGTGCCGCCGTGCAGGCGGATGAAGCCCTCGACCGCACGATCGATCTCGAGAGTCGAAACGCCCGGCTTGACCAGGGTACCCGCCAGACGGAGGGCCGCCTTGGACAGCGAGCCGGCTGCGCGGTACTCCTCGATATCATGCGGAGTCTTAATCTGAATCATGATGAAGCTTCTTTCTTGCTCAAACTCTACGACGCACGGGCAGCCACAAGACTGCCCGTGCGAATGCGAATCTCTCGGTCATGCACCGTCAAGCGCCTGAACTTCAAGCTGCCAGCACGAGGCGGGAGTGGCCGCACCCTACAGGCCGAGCTCCTTCTTGACGTCAACGTAGACCTCATCAACGGGACGGTCGCCGTCGACCTTGACCAGGATGCCCTTGCCACCGTAGTACTCGATGAGGGGCTCAGTCTGGGACGCATAGGTGTCCAGACGCTTCTGAATGGTCTCGGGCTTATCGTCGTCGCGCTGGTACATCTCGCCATTGCAACGCGGGCAGACGCTCGTGTCGGCACCGGCGGTGTAGCCGCAGGAACGGCAGGTACGACGGGAGCTCAGGCGGTTGACGATGACCTCGGAGGCAACGTCAACGAGAAGGGCGCCATCAAGGTCAACGCCCATCTTGGAAAGCTCGGCATCAAGGGTGATAGCCTGGGCCGTGTTGCGGGGGAAGCCGTCGAGGATGAAGCCGATCTTGGCGTCGTCCTGGGCAAGGCGCTCCTTGACAAGGCCCACGACGAGCTCGTCGGGAACAAGCTGACCGGCATCCATGTACTCCTTGGCCTTTACGCCAAGCTCGCTCTGAGCCTTCACGGCCGCGCGAAGCAAGTCGCCCGTAGAGATGTGAGCAACGCCGAACTCCTCAACGAGCTTCTGGGCCTGCGTACCCTTACCGGCACCCGGAGCACCAAGCAAAACGATCTTCATGGTAGTCGCCTTTCTCATGCGCCTTATCTGTCCTACTAACAACGATTCTAGTCTACAGGCTTCGCTCACCATCGCGTTAACGGTTTACAAAAGCGCACGCTTTTGTGGAGTAAAGTGGACGGCTTGCTTAGGGCAGGCGTTGAAAGGCGGTTCGTTCTTCTCCGTCCCTCCCAGCCATTTTGTGACAAAACCAGCCCGGAAATGTCACTTTTTGGTAGGAGGGTAAGGGGACCAGGGGCTCGCTCCCCCTGTCGTTCGAACCCTCGCCCATCTTGTGACAAAACAAGGCCGGGAATGTCACTTTTTGGTGGGAGGGGACCAGGGGCTCGCTCCCCCTGTCGTTCGAACCCCCAGCCATTTTGTGACAAAACAAGGCCGGAAATGTCACATTTTGGTAGAAGCGGAGAGGAGCCGCCTGCCGTTCTCGCGGGAAGTCGGCAAAGAAAAAGGGCGCCCCGTGGGGCGCCCTGAAGTGCGTGTGATGCGAAACCAAGGAGCTTACTTGAAGAAGCCGTCGTAGTTGTGCATCTTGAGCTGACTCTCAAGCGAGGAAATCGTATCCATCGCCGTGCCGACCATGATCAGAATCGACGTACCACCAAACGACTGAATAAGCGGGTTGTTGGTGAAGTAGAAGATGATCGAAGGAATCACCGCGAGGGCAGCCATGAAGAGGGCGCCCGGAAGGGTGATGTGGTCGAGAACGTACTTGATGTAGTTCGCCGTGGCGGTGCCAGGACGAACACCCGGAATGAAGCCACCGGCCTTGCGAAGCTGGTCGGCGGTGTCTTCGGGGTTGAACACCATGGAGGTGTAGAAGTACGCGAAGAACACGATGAGGAAGACGGAAAGCGACCAGTTGAGCCAACCCGTAGCCAGCGCGTTAGCAACCTTCTGCATCCAATTGACATTGGGGAAGAAGACGGCAATCTGCGCGGGCAGGTACAGGATCGCAGAGGCGAAGATGATGGGCACGACGCCAGCGGTGTTCACCTTGATGGGCAGGTAAGTAGACTGACCACCCATGATCCTACGACCGACGACGCGCTTGGCATACTGCACCGGAATACGACGCTGGCCACGCTCGATGTAGACGATCATCGGAATGATGAGCAGGGTAACAACAAGCGTGAGAATCGTCAGGATCATGCTCTTCTTGGAGGTCCCCAGGGAAGAAAGAAGCGCCGAGGGAAGACCAGCCATGATGTTGGTGAAGATGATCAGCGACATACCGTTACCGATGCCGTGCTGCGTGATGATCTCGCCCAGCCACATGATGATGATGGCACCAACAAGCATGGTGAAGACGATGATCGTGTACTGCAGCATCGTGGGAACCGGAGAATCGGTAAAGCTGATGCCGTAGCTCAGGAACAGGAACAGGTAGCCGATGGCGTTGATCAGAGCCAACACAACCGTGAGGTAACGGGTGTACTGGGTGACCTTGCGCTGGCCGGTCTCACCCTCCTTGGCAAGCTCACCAAGGGAGGGAATAACCGTCTGCATCATCTGGATGATGATCTGCGCCGTAATGTAAGGCATGATGCCGAGACTGAACACGGAGAGTCGCGAAAGAGCGCCACCCGAGAACAGGTTCAGCACTGCAAGGGCACCGTTGGAATCAGCAATGCCCTTATAGGCCTCGAGCATGTCCCTAAAGGGGATGCCCGGGACCGCCAGATACGCGCCAAAGCGGTAGAGAAGCAGAAGAGCTGCGGTCAGGAACATCTTCTTCCTGAGCTCAGGCACGCGAAACGCAGTTGCGATTCCCTTTAGCACGCCTGCTCGACCTTTCCTCCGGCCGCCTCAATCTTAGCCTGCGCAGAGGCGGAGACCTTGTCCACCTTAACGGTGAGCTTCTTGGTGAGCTCGCCGTCGCCGAGGACCTTAACGGGGATGTACTCGTGCTTGATAACGCCCTTGGCAACGAGAGCCTCGGCATCGACGGTGTCGCCATCATTGAAGAGGCCGTCGAGGCGAGCAACGTTCACCGGAGCGTACTCAACGCGGTTGTGGTTAATGAAGCCGGGGAGCTTGGGGAGGCGCATAGCGAGCGGCTGCTGGCCACCCTCGAAGCCCTTGCCCTTGCCGCCACCGGAGCGGGAAAGCTGGCCGTTGAGGCCGCGGCCGGCGTAGGTGCCGTGACCGGACGAGTTACCGCGACCAATGCGCTTGCGGTTCTTGGTAGAACCAGCCGCGGGACGGAGATCTTTGAGCTGCATAGTTGGTGACTCCTAGTTCTCTTCAACCTCAACAAGGTGCTTGACCTTGAAGATCATTCCACGAATGCTCGGGTTGTCGGGCTGCTCGACCGTGTCGCCGATCTTGCGGAGACCAAGGGCGAAGCAGGTGCGCGTCTGGTCCTTCTTGACCTGGGTGGTAGCGCTGCGCACGAGCGTGATCTTAAGCTTGTCGGCCATGGCTTAAGCCTCCTTCCCAACAAACATCTCCTTGACGGTGAGGCCACGACGCTCGGCAGTCTCAGCGGGGCTGGAGAGCTGCTGCAGGCCGTCGGCGGCCGCCTTGATGATGTTGAGTGCGTTGTTGGTGCCCAGAGACTTGGAAAGCACGTTGGTGATGCCGGCAAGCTCGAAGAGCGGACGGACAGGGCCGCCGGCGATAACGCCGGTACCCTCGATAGCGGGCTTGATCAGCACGCGACCGGCGCCATAGTGGCCCTCGACGTCGTGCGGAATCGTGCCATGCTCGGTGATGGGCACGTGGAACATGTTCTTCTTAGCGTCGTCGACGCCCTTCTGGATAGCCAGGGGCACCTCAGCGGACTTGCCCATGCCGATGCCCACGTTGCCCTTGCCGTCACCAACGACGACGAGAGCGAGCAGGGACATGCGACGACCGCCCTTGACGGTCTTGGACACGCGGTGAATGTAAACGACGCGCTCCTGGAGGTCGGTTTCCTCCCTGCGCTGCTGCTTGCGATCACGAGGCATGAAAACCCCTCCTTAGAACTTGAGGCCCGCGTTGCGGGCACCGTCTGCCAGGGACTGGACACGGCCGTGATAGATACGGCCGCCACGGTCGAACGTGACCTCGGTCACGCCGGCCTCGATGGCACGCTTGCCGATGAGCTCGCCAACGAACTCAGCAGCCTCCTTGTTGGAGCCAAGCTTGCCAGTAGCGCGGAACTCGGCGTCGAGCGTCGAGGCGCTGCAGATGGTCTTAGCCTCAGCATCGTTGATGATCTGGGCGTAGATGTTGGCGTTGGTACGGTGCACGGCGAGACGCGGACGCTCGGCGGTACCGAAGATCTTGGCGCGCACGCGACGCTGGCGGCGCTTCAGACCGGCCCTCTTGGCCTTGAACTTGTTCATTGCTTCTCCTTAGAGACACGCCATCACCTGACGGGGTGATGGTCTTCTGGACTGGCCTGGCTTACTTAGCAGCCTTGCCGAGCTTCCTGCGGATGTGCTCGCCAACGTAGTGGACACCCTTGCCCTTGTAAGGCTCAGGCGGACGCTTGGCGCGAATCTCGGCGGCAACCTGGCCAACCTGCTCCTTGGAGATGCCCTTCACGTTGATGTGCGTGTTGTCGGGAACCTCGAAGGTGATGCCATCGGGCGCCGGGTAGTTAATCGGGTTGGAGTAGCCAAGAGCAAGCTCGAGATCCTTGCCCTTGAGCGTGGCACGGTAACCAACGCCGGTCATCTCAAGCTGCTTCTCCCAGCCATCGGTAACACCAACAACCATGTTGTTGATGAGGGTACGCGTAAGGCCCTGCTGGGCGTTAGCGGCCTTGTAGGCCTTGGTGAGCTTGAAGTCCTCGTGGGAAAGCTCAGCG
The DNA here is from genome assembly GCA_905235165.1 of uncultured Atopobiaceae bacterium. GTDB lineage: Bacteria > Actinomycetota > Coriobacteriia > Coriobacteriales > Atopobiaceae > UBA1367. The sequence goes on from CAJOKK010000043.1 coordinate 6,444, forward strand.
GTCTCAGGGGTGCGCGGGATCTTGACCAGAACCTCTTCGCCCTCGAGCTCGATGGCGAGAAGATCGGAGAACGTACGCACGAGCTCGCCCTTGGGACCCTTGACGGTCACGGTGCTGCCGTCGACTGTCACATTGACTCCGGACGGAATCTGGACAGGCTTCTTACCAATACGAGACATTGTCTCCTCCTATCTAAATTCCGTTACTTACCAGATGTAGCAGATGACCTCGCCGCCGATGCCCAGCTTACGAGCATCGCGGTCGCACATCATGCCCTTGGAAGTAGAGATGACGGCGGTACCGAGGCCGTTAATGACGCGCGGCATCTTGTCAGCCGTGGTGTAGATACGCAGACCGCACTTAGAGATGCGGCGAATGCCCTTGATGACCTTGGAACGCTTGGGGCCATACTTCAGGGTGATGTGCAGGGTCTTCTGGGGCTTGGTGTCCTCGACCTCATAGCCCGCGATGTAACCCTCCTCGCAGAAGACGCGAGCGATCTCAACGAGCACCTTCGTCGAGGGCATGGAGACCTCGGACTTGCCCGCAGAGTTAGCGTTGCGGATGCGCGTCAGCATGTCTGCGATGGGATCGGTAATCTTCATTGATCCTTTTCTCCTTCGTTCGTTGATGAAACTGCGCGTATGGTTCGTCTTCTCCCTTGGCGAAGACGCCTCTACGCCAGACGCCCCAGCTTACCAGCTAGCTTTGGTGACGCCGGGAAGCTCGCCCTTGCTGGCCAGCTCGCGGAAGCAGACACGGCACAGACCGAACTTGCGATAGACGGAGTGGGGACGCCCACAACGCTGGCAACGGTTCTGAGTGCGCGTGCTGAACTTCGGCTCGCGGTTAGCCTTGACGATCATCGATGTCTTAGCCACAGATCCTCCTTCTTCGGTGAGCCCGGCGCACCGGGCAAACCTTTCCTACTATTTGACCTACTCAGCCTTGAACGGGAAGTGGAACGCGGTGAGAAGCGCGCGGCCCTCCTCGTCGTTGGGAGCAGTGGTCACGATGGTGATGTCCATACCGCGCGTGTGGTCGATCTTGTCGTAATCGATCTCCGGGAAGATGAGCTGCTCGGTGACGCCCATGGAGAAGTTACCGTGGCCGTCGAAGCTCTTGGCGGAGATGCCGCGGAAGTCGCGGATACGCGGGATGGCAACAGCGATCAGACGATCGAGGAACTCCCACATGCGGTCGCCGCGGAGGGTGACCTTGGCGCCGATGGGCATGCCAGCACGCAGGCGGAAGGTTGCGATGGACTTGCGGGCGTGGGTGATGAGGGGCTGCTGGCCGGTGATGGCACGAAGGTCAGCAACGGCGGCGTCGATGGCCTTGGAGTCGGTAGCGGCCTCGCCAACGCCCATGTTCACAACGATCTTCTCGATCTTGGGAATCTGGTTGACGTTCTTGTACTCGAACTGCTTCTGCAGCTCGTCACGCACAGTGGCGTAGTAGGTCTCCTTGAGACGCGGAACGTACTTCTTGTCTGCCATGTTCACTCCTTCAAATCTTGGTGGTTTACGTGCGGGGACGTTGTCTCGCACCACCCAGGTTGGCAACCTGGGAGCCATTTTGCTTGCGCTCTGGGCAGAACTGTCCCTACCTAGAGACGCAAGGAAACATAATAGGGCAACTTTGGCTGAATTCCCAGTCCATCTAAAGACCACACAATTGCGCCATGAGTGGGAGGTGGGAGCGGGAGTTGGGCTAGGGGCTCTTTCGGGATGAGGGTGGCGGGTGAAGGAGGAGGTGGTGTTATGAGGGAAGGTAACCCGCCGGCTGGGACTGCAGGTGACAAGAACGGCTGGGTTGGGGCTTTAGCTGCCAGCGAACCTCCCACCGGAGGTTCGCTGGCGTGGCCTGTGGCTGCTCGGGACGTGATGCGTGAGCTTGGAAGGCCTTGACAGCTATTTGGTGGGTCACCGAATTACGGACTTGAGCGGCCACAGCCGTCCAAGTCCGTCAAAACGGGGATCATATTGCGGACTCGAGCGGCCCCGGCCGTCGAAGTCCGTGAAAACGGGGTCAGAATTACGGACTCGAGCGGCCACGGCCGTCCAAGTCCGTGAAACTGAGGGTCGTATTACGGACTCGAGCGGCCACGGCCGTCCAAGTCCGTGAAAAAGGGGTCGGAATTACGGACTTGAGCGGCTCCGGCCGTCGAAGTCCGTAAAACGAAATCGCGTAGGCGCTGTGATCCAATGCACGGAGAGCGCAGATACTAGTACGTAGCTGCAGTTTCCCCACCAACTGCAACAAGCGGACGCTCGTCACGCCGGCAAACCTCCGGTGGGAGGTTTGCCGGGAACCGAGCCCCCAAAGCCTGCAGTTCTTGTCACCTTCAGTTTCTGGCGAGAAAGCCTCGTTCGTCGCAACACCACCTCCCCCCTTCACCCACCTTCTTCTAGCCGCAAAGCCACTGACGGGAAGTTGGAGAAACAGGCCCTTGAAATTACAACTATGCGGCACGGGTGCCGGTAAGTTGGAGAAAAAGGGCCTTGTTATCACAACTATGCGGCACGGGTGTCGGTAAGTTGGAGAAATGGGGCCTTGTTATCACAACTATGCGGCACGGGTGTCGGTAAGTTGGAGAAATGGGGCCTTGTTATCACAACTATGCGGCACGGGTGCCGGTAAGTTGGAGAAACGGGGTCTTGTTATCACAACTGTGCGGCAGCCTTGCCGGTAAGTTGGAGGAAAAGGGCCCCGTAATTACAACTTTGCGGCAGTTATTCTCCCCACGAGCAACCAACCGACACGACGGCAAACCTCCGGCGGGAGGTTTGCCGGGAGGTCGAACCCCAACTTCGCCCGACACAAAAAGGGGCGCCCCTTTCGGGACGCCCCTTGGCGATACCTATGGTCAGGCGATCTTAGAACTCAGCGCCGCACTTCTTGCAGACGCGCTTCTTGTCGGTGCCCGTGCCGGTGTGGCCAACGCGGGTCGGCTTGCCGCACTTGGGGCAGATAAGCTGGACGTTGGAAACATCGATAGCGGCCTCGCGCTCGATGATGCCACCACCCTGGCCCATCTGGTTGCTCTTCTGGTGCTTCTTCACCACGGCAACGCCCTCGACAACGACCTTGCCCTCGGCGGGCAGCGCACGCAGGACCTCGCCCTGAGCGCCCTTGTCCTTACCGGAAAGGACCTGGACCTTGTCGCCCTTCTTCACGTTCATCTTAGGCATGAGTCCACTCCTTACAGAGTCTCGGGTGCAAGCGAGACGATCTTCATGTACTTGCGGTCACGCAGCTCACGAGCAACGGGCCCGAAGATACGGGTGCCGCGGGGCTCGCCTTCCTTGTCGACCACAACGCAGGCGTTCTGGTCGAACTTGATGTAGCTGCCGTCCTTACGACGGGTCTCCTTGGTGGTGCGCACGACGACGCAACGCACGATGTCACCCTTCTTGATGTTGCCGCCGGGAGTAGCCTCCTGGACGGCGCAGATGATGACGTCGGCGAGACGCGCATAACGACGCTTGGAGCCACCAAGAACCTTGATGCACTTCACACGCTTGGCGCCGCTGTTGTCAGCGACGTTGAGCATGGACTCCATCTGAATCATTGCGAATCCTCCAAAAGCCAGAGGTGCGCGCCTATGGGACGCACATGGCCAGAAGTGATGCATTGCTTACTTGGCCTTCTCGACGATCTCGACCAGGCGCCAACGCTTGGTCTTGGAGAGAGGCCTGGTCTCCATAACGCGCACGGTGTCGCCGAGGCCAGCCTCGCCGTTCTCGTCGTGCACGTGGAGCTTCTTGTGGACGGTCATCATCTTGCTGTACTTGGGATGACGCTTGCGGTACTCGATCTGCACCGTGATGGTCTTCGCCCCGGAGAGCGAGGTGACCACGCCGGTACGGACCTTACGAGCGTTCCTGGTCTCGGTTTCAGCCATTTCTCTACTCTCCTGGTCTTAGTTCTGGGCGTTCTCGGCCGCGATCTCGCGAGCACGCATCTCAGTCTGGACGCGGGCGATGTCACGCTTGACGGCGGTCACGCGGGCGGTGTTGTCCAGCTGGCTAGTGGCCATCTGGAAGCGGAGGTTGAAGAGCTCCGCACGCCCGTCCTCGAGCTTAGCGGCGAGCTCGGCATCAGAGAGCTCGCGGATGTCCTTATACTTCATTGCCTACTCCTCCACGTCCTGGTCGGCGCGGGTGACGATCTTGGTCTTGATGGGCAGCTTGTGCTGGGCAAGGCGCAGAGCCTCGCGAGCAACCTCGTCGGAAACGCCCGTGATCTCGAACATGATACGGCCGGGCTTGACGACGGCCACCCACTCCTCGGGGTTACCCTTACCGGAACCCATGCGGGTCTCAGCCGGCTTCTTGGTGATGGGCTTGTCCGGGAAGATGGTGATCCAGACCTTACCGCCACGCTTCATGTGGCGGGTCATAGCGACACGGCAGGCCTCGATCTGGCGGTTGGTGATCCAGTGGGCCTCGAGGGCCTGAATGCCGTAATCACCGAAGTGGAGCTGGGTGTTGCCCTTGGCGTGGCCCTTCATGGAACCGCGCTGGACCTTGCGGTGAAGCACGCGCTTAGGTGCGAGCATTAGCGGCCCCTCCTCTCATTGCGACCGCGGCGAGGACGGCTCGAGCCCTCGAGCTCAGGACGCAGCGCAGGCTGGCCCTTCAGCTGCTCGCCGAGGTAGATCCAAACCTTGATGCCCACGGCACCCATGGTGGTGCGGGCGGTAGCCTCGCCATAGCCGATCTTGGCGCGCAGGGTGTGCAGAGGCACGCGACCCTCGCGGTACCACTCACGACGGCCCATCTCGGCGCCGTTCAGACGACCGGAGCACTGGATACGAATACCCTTGGCGCCAGCCTTGCGAGCGGACTGGACGGACTTGCGCATGGCGCGACGGAAGGCAACGCGGCCCTCAAGCTGCTCAGCGATGGACTGGGCGACGAGGGAAGCGTCGAGCTCGGGGCGCTTGACCTCGATGACGTCGACGTTCACGTTACCCTTGCCAGCACCGACGACCTTCTCGAGGTCAGAGCGGAGGTTATCGATCTCGGCGCCCTTCTTGCCGATGACGATGCCCGGGCGGGCGGTGTAGATGATGACCTTCACCTTGTCGCCAGCGCGCTCGATGTCAACGCGGGAAAGGGCGGCGCGCTCAAGGCGCTTCTCGAGGTACTTGCGAATCTTGAGGTCATTGCCGAGCTTCTCAGCGTAGTCCTTGTCGGCGAACCAGCGGGAACGCCACTCCTCGGTGGTGCCGAGGCGGAAGCCGGTAGGATGTACCTTCTGTCCCATCCTTACGCCTCCTTCCTGGGTGCGACGACGATGGTGATGTGGCTGGTGCGCTTGTTGATGCGCGAAGCCGAGCCCTTAGCGCGGGGGCGGATACGCTTCAGCGTGGGGCCCTCGTCAACATAGGCGGTCTTGACGTACAGGTTGTCGGAACGAAGGCCGTTGTTGTTCTCGGCGTTCGCGATGGCGGAACGCAGGCACTTGGCAACCGGCTCAGCGGCAGCGCGAGTGGAGAACTGCAGGACCTCGAGGGCCTGGTCAATGTCCTTGTTACGAATGGTGTCCACGACCATGCGCACCTTGCGCGGAGCCATGCGCACGTACTTGGCGGTAGCGCGGACCTCGTTGTTGTTAGCCATAGTTAGTTACCTCCCCTACTTGACCTTGTGGCCGCGGAAGGTACGGGTGGGAGAGAACTCGCCCAGCTTGTGACCAACCATAGACTCGGTGATGTACACGGGGACATGCTTGCGGCCATCGTGAACGGCGATCGTGTGGCCCACCATGTCGGGGAAGATGGTGGAGGAACGCGACCAGGTCTTGATGACCTCCTTCTTGCCAGCCTCGTTCATGGCGACGACACGCTGAAGGAGGCGAGTCTCCACAAACGGGCCCTTCTTGAGACTTCTGCTCATACTTTCTTATCTCCTTATCGTGTGCCGCTACTTGTTGCGGGTCTTGCGACGGCGGATGATGAGGCGGTTGCTGGCCTTCTTCGGGTCGCGCGTCTTCTTGCCCTTCGTGGGCTTGCCCCACGGGGTAACGGAAGGACGACCAGAGGTGTGGTTCTTGCCCTCGCCGCCGCCATGCGGGTGGTCGACAGGGTTCATGACCGTACCACGGACCGTCGGGCGCACGCCGCGATAGCGGTTACGACCGGCCTTACCGATAACGATGTTGGAGTGCTCAGCGTTGCCGACCTCACCGATGGTGGCGCGGCAGGTGAGCAGGACGCGACGAAGCTCGGAGGAGGGCATGCGGAGGACGGCGTAGCCGTTGTCCTTGCCCATGAGCTGGATGGAGGTGCCGGCGGCACGAGCCATTGCGGCGCCCTTGCCAGGCTGGAACTCCACGGCGTGGATCAGGGTACCCACGGGGATAGCGGAGAGCGGCATGGCGTTGCCGGGCTTGATGTCGATGTCCTTCTCGCCAGAGATGACGGTGTCGCCAACCTTGAGGCCAGCGGGGGCCAGGATGTAGGCCTTGGCGCCGTCAACATAGTGGAGAAGCGCGATGCGGGCAGAGCGGTTGGGGTCGTACTCGATGGTAGCGACCTTGGCCGGCACGTTGTCCTTGCGGCGCTTGAAGTCGATCCTACGATACTGACGCTTGGTGCCGCCGCCCTGGTGACGGGTGGTGATGTGGCCGTTGTTGTTACGGCCGCCCTTCTTGTGCAGGGGCTCCAGAAGCGACTTCTCGGGCTTGTTGGT
>CAJOKK010000044.1 GCA_905235165.1 uncultured Atopobiaceae bacterium
GCCGCTGACCCCGCCCTCCGCGACCAGATCTACCTCCAGACCAAGTGCGCCATCCATCGCACCGAAGCCGGTACCTACTTCGACTTCTCCAAGGACTACATCGTCACCTGCGTCGAGCAGAGCCTGCGCCGCCTCAAGACCGACCACATCGACTGCCTGCTGCTCCATCGCCCCGACATCCTGATGGAGCCGGCCGAGGTCGCCTCCGCCTTCGATGAGCTCCAGGCTGCCGGCAAGGTCATCGACTTCGGCGTTTCCAACCAGAACCCCATGGAGATGCGCCGCCTCTCCCGCGGCATCAAGCAGCCCCTCGTCGCGAACCAGGTCCAGCTCTCCGTGGCCTTCGCGCCCGCCTTCGAGGCCATGGTCAACGTCAACATGGAAAACGACCCCGCCACCATGCGCGATGGCGGCATCTTCGAGTACTGCGAGGAGAACGACATGGCCATCCAGGCCTGGTCGGTCTTCCAGTACGGCTTCTTCGCCGGCACCTTCCTTGGTTCCGAGAAGTTCGTCGAGCTCAACGCCGTCCTCGATCGTCTCGCCGACAAGTACGGCGTAACCCCCGGCGCAATCGCCCTCGCCTGGATCCTGCGTTACCCGGCCAAGATGCAGGCCGTCATCGGCACGACCAAGGTCGCTCGTGTTCGCGAGAGTGCCCGCGCCGCCGACTTCACCCTCACGCGCGCCGAGTGGTACGAGCTCTACACCGCCGCAGGCCGCAAGCTCCCCTAAAAAAGCGCGCAAGGTTACAGGAGTTTTGCGGCATGTTTCCGCCTGAATAACTAGTGCGCCACGCGAAAACGGGGCTTTATAGTAAGAGCCTTGTCAGGGGGCAAGTCCCGCAGTTTGACCACCACAGGAGGTTGGAATGGGAGCTTTCTTTGGCGCGGTTTCCCGCCGCGACGTTGTGCTCGACGTGTTCTTTGGTGTTGACTACCACTCGCATCTGGGAACTCGCCGCGCCGGAATGATTCTGCACGACCAGGAGGATGGCTTCCAGCGCCAGATTCACTCCATCGAGAACACGCCCTTCCGTACCAAGTTCGAGAAGGAGCTCCCCAAGTTCCACGGCACTGCTGGCATCGGCTGCATCTCCGACATGGATCCTCAGCCGCTCATGTTCCATTCGCACCTGGGTGTGTTCGCCCTGTCTACGGTCGGCTGCATCAAGAACGAGCAGGAGATCATCGAGACCTTCGACCACATCGGCCACCAGTTCATGGCCCTGAGCGACGGCCGCATCAACCAGACCGAGCTCGTCGCGGCCCTCATCAACACCCAGGAGAGCCTCATCGAGGGCATCAAGTATGCCCAGGAGACGATCGAGGGCTCCATCACGATGCTGCTCATGTGCTCCGACGGCAGCCTCATCGCCGCTCGCGACAAGATGGGCCGCCTGCCGGTCCTCATCGGCAAGGATGACGACGGCTACTGCGTTGCCTTCGAGAGCTTCTCCTATGGCAAGCTTGGCTATGTCGACGAGTATGAGCTGGGCTCCGGTGAGGTCGTCCGCATCACGGCCGAGGGCTACGAGACCTTGGTCGAGGCTCGCGACGAGATGCGCATCTGCGCCTTCCTCTGGGTCTACTACGGCTATCCCAACTCCAACTACGAAGGCCAGAACGTCGAGGTCATGCGCTACCGCAACGGCGCCCGCATGGCTGCCGACGAGCGCGAGCGCGGCCTGCTACCCGACGTTGACTACGTCGCCGGCGTGCCCGACAGCGGCCTGCCCCACGGCATCGGCTACGCCACCGAGAGCGGCAAGCCCTTCGCCCGTCCCTTCGTCAAGTACACCCCCACCTGGCCGCGCAGCTTCATGCCCACGAACCAGGAGGTCCGCAACCGCGTGGCCAAGATGAAGCAGGTCCCCGTGCCCGAGCTGATCAAGGGCAAGAAGCTCCTCTTCGTCGACGACTCCATCGTCCGCGGCACGCAGCTGCGCGAAACGGTCGAGTTCCTCTACGGCGCCGGCGCGGCCGAGGTCCACATGCGTAGCGCCTGCCCGCCCATCATGTACGGCTGCAAGTACCTCTCCTTCTCGCGCTCCAACAGCGACTACGAGCTCATCGCCCGTCGCAAGATCCGCGAGCTCGAGGGCGACGAGGGCGAGAAGTTCATCGAGGAGTACGCCGACGGCACGACCGAGCGCGGCAAGTGCCTGCTGAAGTCCATCTGCGACGAGATGGGCTTTGACTCGCTGAGCTTCCAGAGCCTTGACGGCATGCTCGACGCAATCGGCATCGACCGCAGCAAGGTCTGCACCTACTGCTGGAACGGCAGGGAGTAGCCGCGTCGCTAGCGGGTCCGAAGGTCATTCGCACGCAAAAAGCGAGGGGTCGGTGGTGTGCACCGGCCCCTCGCTTTTACCTGGCTGCGAAAGCTGCTCTTGCCTTACGCATCGTTGCAGCTAACGGACGCAAGCTTCCAATCCTTTCCGGAAGGCTGGCGCGCGGCGCGGCAAATGGTGACCGTAATGGGCAGCCCCTCTGCGCTGGCGTGCACAAGCGGGAAGGTAAGCTCGCTGTGCGTGCCAATGACGGCGTCGGTCTGCAGTGCCTCCTCCCAGCTGTTGTCGAGCGCCTCACCGAGTGAGACGTCTTCGGGGAGAAGATCGTAGAGCGCGCGAAGCTCATTGTCGTTGGCTTGCACGTCTTGGGAGAAGTGCTCGGGGCGACGGATACGCTTCAGCTTGGGCGTGGTGTGGATGCGAACGAGCTTGGGCTCGACCTGCGGCTTGGATGTTGCCTCGGGCTTGGGCTTGGTTTTGCCTGCGGATGCTTGCGCAACCTCGGCCTTCTGCTCCGTCGTAGCCTCCACCTGCGGCCCTGCCGCAATCTCAGGCTCGGGCTTCTGCTCTGCCTTTGGCTCAGCCTCGACCTCTGCGGGCTCCGCCTCGGCCTCCGGCTCCGGTTCCGGCTGTGCTGCGGCTTCTGCCTGCGGCTCTGCCTCGACCTCGGAATCGGCCTTCTGCTCGGCCTTAGCCTCTGGCTCTGGCTCCGGCTCCGCCTGCGCAACGGGCTCTGCCTGCTGCGGCTCTGCCACAATCTCAGCTTCGGCCTTCTGCTCAGCCTCTTTCTCAGCCTTGGTCTCTACCTCCGGCTCCGCAACGGCCTCTACCTGCGGTTCAGCCGCAATCTCGGCCTCGGCCTCAACCTCCACCTTCGCCGCAGGCTCCGCCTTGCGCTGGTGACGCGGCTTCACGGGCCGTTCGTCCTTCTTCTTCCCGCGCTTGAACGACTTGCCCGACCCGCCCTTGTCGGCCGCAGGATTGGCGGCCTTCTCAAGCAGCTCGTTAAGGTCATCTCGTGCCATGACGGTAACCAGCACGCGTCCCTTCTTGAACACGGTGAGCTTCACGAAGTCCAGCTCCTCAAGCAGCTGCTCAATCGACTCGCACGCAACGTCCTGCGGGTCGAGGCCGTCGGCGGTCAGCACCTCTTCAAAGCGCTGAGGGCTGTCCTGTCGCCCCGTGCCGATTTCGGTAGAAAAGAGCTGGTAGAAGTACAGGTAGTTGCCTCTGCTAATCTTGGGCATAACCCCTCCGTCATCTCGAGTGCCTACGTCAGATTGTAGCCGACAACGCCCCCTCCTTCTGTTTCAGCTGCGTCAATCCCGCCCCAGCAGCAGGCTGCGGCAAGCCAATGGCTCAAGCTGCATGAAATGCAGAAACTAGCAATCAGATGCATAGAAATGTTTTAATAGCATATCTATTGAACCCGATCCGCATGGTCGGGTTGGGCAACTTTTCACCCCCAGAAACCATTCGATAGAGAGAGGAGATCCTATGGCAATGGGTAAAACGAGAAGAAGCTTCGTCTGCGCGCTCGCGTCGCTTCTGTGCGCCTGCGCAATCGCTGGCTTCCAGCTGACGCCGGCTCTTGCCTGCTCGCACGACCAGGGGCAGTACTGGCAGCTTTCCAATGGTGTCCTGACGATTGACCTTCAGGGAGAGATGCAATCCTTCGACCCCGATCAGGGCAACCGTCCCCCTTGGTACGCAAAGCGTTGTCTGATTCGCGAGGTCGTGCTCGGCGAGGGCGTCACGAGCATCGGCGATGCGGCCTTTGCCGGCTGCAGCCACCTCCAGACCGTCACTCTGCCCGAGGACCTCACCTCCATCGGCAGCCACGCCTTCGACGGCTGCAAGTCGATGACGAGCCTGATCTATTCCGGCGCTGATGCCGTGGCCAACGACGACGAGGCGGCGATCTTCTCTGCCAGCGTCTCTCACGTTGGAGAGGATGCCTTCTACGGCTGCAAGCACATCAAGGATGTCTACTTCCAGGCCTCTGATCTCGCTGACTACGTCTTTGACGGTGCATCAGCCGAGAAGGCCGAGAGCCGCTACGACTTTGCCGGCCCCTGCGCGACCACGATTCACGTGCCGGCAACTACGCCTGCCGACGTCACGAGGGAGGTCAGCCCCGCCCTGTACGCTTGGGCCCAGCAGGACCCGCAGGCCTCGCACGTCGTCAACGACATTCCCGTCGAGGGCTTCTACCGAGTGATCCTGCCCAAGTCCGTGCAGAACGGCTCCATTCGCGCCAGCAAGGCGGCGGCAGGGGAGCACGAGGTCGTCTTCCTCACGCCCGAGTCGGCCGAGGGCTTCCACGTGGCCTCCGTGCGCGCCCATTACGAGGAGAACGGCACCGTCATTGAGCTGCCCGTTCCCAAGCAGCAGTTCCTTGGCTACTCCATCGACATGCCGGCCGCCGACGTGACCGTTGAGGTCGAGTTTGCCGAGGGCGTCGTTCCCTCGTCCGACCCCAACGACAAGTCAGGCTCCTTCAAGAAGGCCGACGTCGAACAGGTCATCGCCAACTACCCCGGTGCCCGCGAGAACTTCGAGGAGTTCTACCGCACCGACCTTGGCAGCGAGAAGCCCTACGCCTCCGAGAACATCAAGAATCGCATCTTCGCCAAGGGTTGGTACACCCTTGAGCCCATTGCCGCCAAGTACGGCGCCGACCCAACCTACCAGCCGAGCACCGAGGGCATGGACACCATCTTCGCCTCGGGTTCCCGCAGCTTCTTCGAGGATGAGTTCCGCGGCCTGGTTGCCGAGCTGCGTGTGGCGGCGCAGGGCAAGAAGATCGTCATCGTTGACCTTCGTGACGAGAGCCACGCCTTCCTCAACGGCATCGGCGTAAGCTGGTTTGGCTATCTCAACTGGGGAAACTACGGCAAGACGATGGACGAGATCGTAGCCGACGAGCATGAGCGCTTTGGCGCCCTCGTGGGCAAGCACGTCCGCACCTACGCCATGTCTGGCGACACAAAGTCTGCCAAGAGCTACAAAGACATCGACGTCGAGTCCGTGAAGTACGAAGACGAGCTGGTGGCCGAGGAAGGCTGCGACTACCTGCGCATTGCCGGCCCCGACCACAGCTGGCCGGCGCCCGAGAAGGTCGACGAGCTGATCAGCTACCTTAAGACCCAGGACCGCAACAACATCTGGCTCCACTTCCACTGCAGCGGCGGCGTGGGCAGAACCGGAGCCTTCCTGGTGATGTACGACAAGCTCCAGAACCCGCAGGTCCCCATGAAGGACATCGTCTACCGCCAGGCCATGACCGGCTCAAACTTCTTCTACCAAGAGCCCGAGGAGGGTTCCTACAAGGTTCCCTTCGTTCTGGAGAAGATCCGCCAGTGCGGCCTCTTTGCCGAGTATGTCGAGCAGAACGCTGCGGACGACTACCCGATCACCTACACCGACTGGCTCAAGCAGCGCGGCGAGTACTAGCCAAAGCTGCCCCGGCGCACCAGCACCCGCAGTCAAACGAGAAGGGCACCCACCGAACCGACTCGGTGGGTGCCCTTCCTCGTATCGTTGCAAGCAACGCCGTCGTGTCGCGACCCTAGCGTTGTCGCATGGCCTCGTTGATGGCGCGGTTACGCAGGTTGGTCACGGTGCCCTGCATGCCGTGAGGAACGTAGCCCAGCCCATCCAGGTCCTCAGGCAGATACTCGGCCAAGCTCAGCGGCGCGGTCTGCTCCACCTGGCCCGGATCCTCGCCCGGCGTTGCCGCCACGGCATAGACGCACGCGCCCTGCGCCGACAACCGCGCCTCATACTCGCTGCCCGGATCGTCCGGACGCTCCCCACGCGCGTCGTCGCTTTGCCAGGTCAGCTCGTAGCCTGCCAGCTCAAACTGCGTCAGCGCAAAGTCGCGCAAGGGCAGGCTGTCGGTCTTCAGCACCACCTCGCCGCCTTCGGCCAGCACCTGCCGATACTCCAGCAGTCGCTCCAAGATCACGAGCCGTCCCGCCGCGTCCTTCTTCCGGGGAAAGGGAGTGGGAAAGTTCAGGTGAATCCGCTCCAGCTCGCCGGGGCCAAAGAGCTGCGACACGTGCTCGCCGCGTCCCGGCACCAGCACCATGTTGCGCAGGCCCTCCTCGCAGGCTCGCTGCGCCGCATAGGCAATGCAGATCGGCTCGCCGTCAATGCCCACAAAGAGCACGTCCGGTTCGCGCCGCGCCGATTCCGCTGAGAACTGCCCCTTTCCGCAGCCCAGGTCAAGCCGTACTTCTCGAAAGGCGGGCTCACCAATCGGCGCGCAGGCCTCGGCCCAGCGTCCAGCAAGGGCCGTCGGACGCAGCTCGATGGCGTCCGCATATCGTTCCAGGCGCTCCTCAAGCACGAAGTTCTTGGGGAGACGCGCATGCATTCCGTGCATAGGTTTTCGTGTGCTCCTAGAAATCCAGGCGAATGTGATCGTGGCCCAGCTCGCGTAGGCGCTGCTCCACGTAGTCGTCTACCTTACCATCAAGGGAGCTAATCTGCCCGCGCACCTCACGAAGCTCATCTTCTACGGGCCGCATCCGGTCTTTGACCTCGCGCTTCCCGGCAAAGTTAAACAGCCCCTGGCTCTTCTTCTCGCCCTTGAGCTCACTCAGCCGCCCGTTGATCTCTTCCGCCTGCGCCGCCAGCCTCTCGCGCTGCAGCACCTCGTCGGGATGGGCGTCAAGGTATTGCTGCTCAATCACCTTTCGGTGGGCCGTGGCCCTGTTGCTAAACGACTCGCGCTGCCCCGGCAGCTCAACCTTGACGGAGAAGTCCAGGCTCTTGCGCAGCCAGCTTCCGTCTTCCCTTTGCTCGTAGTGCGACGTGTCCCTGACGGATCTCACCAGCTCGCTGCAGTTATCGTAAATCAGTAGACCAAGCAGGTCGTTGTTGGGGTCGAGCATGGCCGCGTCGTCAAGGATGGTCAGGCATTCCTTCGCGCGGGCCACCAGGTCACGCTGCTGCTGGTCGCTGGGATGCTCAAGGCTTTGGTACTCGTCAAGAATCATCTGCCAGGCCCGGCAGGCGTAGTTGTTGGCCTCCCGCGCGCCCACCTGCTGCGCCTGAAAGCCGTTGGGCTGGAAGTCGCGCGCGGAGTTCAGCACGGGCAGCGATGCCTGGGCAACGCTCGAGATGATGGTGCTGGTGGCGTCGGCAACGGCGTTCACCACGGAGCTGATCATGTCCTGGGGCTGTGCGGCTACCTGCGGCTGTGGCTGTGGTTGTACTGGCATCTGAACCTGCGCCTGCACGGACGCCTGGCCCTGCGGCTGCGTGCCCATGATGCGCTGCGCCTCTTCAAGCGTGTACTTGGTGCCGCAGCCTTGGCAGACAAACAGGCCGCCGTCCTTAACGAAGTCGGTACTTCCGCAAAGCTCGCAAGTCAGCGCCATGATGGCTCCTCTCGCCATGAAGGACAGGCCACCTTCATTGTAGAAAGGTCAGTTGGCGAGAAGAACGCCGTGCCGTCCCCAACCCGCAGACGGACGCAGGTTCCTGCGTGTGCGCGAGCGACGGCTCACGGTCCTTATGAACGCTTTCCGCGTCGTGCCTGCTTGCCGCCCTTGTTGCTGGGGCTTCCGCCGGTTCCTGAGCTGCGCCTTGCTTTCGAGCCCTTGCCCTGGCCGGAGCTGTGCCCTGAGCTGTGCCCCGAGCCACGTCCGCTGCCGCGACTGTTGCCGCGCCCGTTCCCGTGGCCGCCACCGTCCTTCTCCGGACGCACGAGGCACTTGGGCCCGTAGCCAATCAGGTCCTCGCGATGCGCCCTTCTCAGCGCCTCGATCACCAGCTTGCGGTTCTTCGGGTCGCGGTACTGGATCAGCGCGCGCTGCAGCGCCTTCTCGTGCGGGTCGGTCGGGCAGTAGACCCGCTTCATCGTGCGCGGGTCGAGCCCGGTGTAGTAGATGCAGGTGCTCACCGTCGAGGGCGTGGGGTAGAAGTCCGACACCTGCTCCGGGTTGTAACCCAGGTCGCGGCAGAACTCGGCCAGCTCCACGGCCACCTTCATCGTCGAGCCCGGATGGCTGCTCATCAGGTAGGGGAGCACGTACTGCTCTTTGCCCGCCGCCTTCGAGGCCGCCGCAAACTCCTTGCAAAAGGCCCGGTAGACATTGTTGGACGGTTTGCCCATCACGCTCAGCACATCCTCTGATACGTGCTCGGGCGCCAGGCGCAGCTGCCCCGACGTGTGGTAGGCGGCCAGCTCGCGAATGAAGGTGTGGTCGCGGTCGAGCAGCGCGTAGTCAAAGCGCACGCCGCTTCTCACGAAGACCTTCTTCACACCGTCGATCTCGCGCAGCTTTCGCAGCAGCTTGAGGTAGCTCTTGTGCGAGACGCGCAGGGCCTTGCAGGGCTCAGGCGAGAGGCACCGCCGGTCGACGCAGGCACCGGCCTTGCCCTGCTTGGCGCAGGCGGGCAGGCGGAAGTTCGCCGTCGGTCCACCAACGTCGTGGATGTAGCCCTTGAAGTCGGGGTCCTTCGTCATGAGCTCGGCCTCGGCGATGATCGACTCGTCCGAGCGCGTCTGGATGATCCGCCCCTGGTGGAAGTTGAGCGCGCAGAAGGAACAGTCGCCCAGGCAGCCGCGATTGATCGCGAGCGAGAACTTCACCTCAGAAAGCGCCGGTATCCCGCCCGCCGCGTCGTAGCTCGGATGCCAGGTGCGCGCGTAGGGCAGCTCGTATACCTGGTCAAACTCCTCGGTCGAAAGCGGCGTTGCCGGCGGGTTCTGCACCACGAAGACCCCGTGCGGATACTCCTCCACCAAAGGATGGGACAAGAACGGGTTCAGCCCTCGGCACTGCTCGCCGAAGCTCCGCGCGAAGGCTTCCGTGCTGGTCGAGATTTCCTCCCAGGAAGGGAGAAACACCGGCTCCACGCGCTGGTCCACCTCGCGCGTGCGGTAGACCGTCCCCGCGATGAAGGTGAGGTCGTGCACGTCGATCCCGGCGTTCAGGGCGTCGGCGATCTCCACGACGGAATGCTCGCCCATGCCGTAGCTGATGAGGTCGGCGCCCGAGTCGATGAGCACCGAGCGCTTGAGCGAGTTCGACCAGTAGTCGTAGTGGGCGAGCCGACGAAGCGAGGCCTCGATGCCGCCCAGGATGATCGGCGTGTGCTTGTAGGTACGCCGAATGAGGTTGCTGTACACGACAACGGCGTGGTCGGGACGCAGGCCCATCTCGCCGCCGGGGGAGTAGAAGTCCTTGGGACGGCGACGTTTTGCCACGGTGTAGTGGTTGACCATGGAGTCCATGTTGCCTGCGGAGACGAGAAAGCCCAGCCGCGGCTCGCCGAGCACGCCCACGCTCGCGGGGTCGCGCCAGTCGGGCTGCGCGATGATGCCCACCTTGTAGCCGTTGGCCTCGAGCAGGCGAGAGATGATGGCCGTGCCGAAGGAGGGATGGTCGACGTAGGCGTCGCCGCTCACGTACACGAAGTCGCATTGCTCCCATCCACGAGCGCGCATCTCCTCGCGCGTGGTAGGTAGGAAGGCGTCCGTTGAAATGTGGTCAGTCTGCTTCATGCAGCCTATTCTATCTCCGAGTGAGTCAGTTACTGCGAGTGAGTCAGTTACCGTAGTCCTTTTTGACTCATTCCCGAGGGGCGGCGGGCAGCCCTGCGCGAACTCTGCGGCAAGGACGTTCGTCGCTTCGGCG
>CAJOKK010000045.1 GCA_905235165.1 uncultured Atopobiaceae bacterium
CGGCCTGTCCCTGCCTCTGCGACGGCGAGGAGCGTAGGCACGGCGGGAGCGAGGACTTGTCTGAGCGAGCGCAGCGAGCGAGTTCCGCAGCTGCCGCGCCGAAGCGAAGAGCGTCCTTGTCGCAGCGGCAGGGGCAGGGCGTCCGCCTCGCCCCTCGCTGGCCGGCTCGGCCTCCTCGTCCTACTCCCCCGCTCGATCTCGGGCAGTAGACTCCACTCGCCAGGCTTCCCAGCCTCGGGGGCCTGGAGTGAAGAAGGCACCGCGTTCGAGTCCGTCGGGCAGGTATTGTTGGTCGACCCAACCCTCTGGGAAGTCGTGCGGATACTGGTAGGGGCCATACGCATCCGAACCGGGGCGATGGCGGTCACGCAGATGATTGGGCACCTCGCGGGCAGGGCCGTTGCGCACCTCTTCGCGGGCCTTATTGAGAGCCGCATAGCTCGCGTTGCTCTTGGGAGCCAGGCACATGTAGGTGACGGCCTGCGCAAGGTTGATGGCGCACTCGGGATAGCCGATGACCTCGGTGGCCTTGAAGGCGGCCTCGGCCACGAGCAGGGCCTGCGGATCGGCGTTGCCGATGTCTTCGCTCGCCAGGATGAAGATGCGTCGTGCGATGAACTTGGGGTCCTCACCCGCATCGATCATGCGGGCCAGCCAGTAGATCGCGGCATCGGGGTCAGAGCCACGCATGCTCTTGATGAAGGCGGAGATGATGTCGTAGTGCATGTCGCCCGACTTGTCATAGGTCAGGCCGCGACGCGGATTGGCCTCGCGCACGTGCTCGACCGTGATGGCACAGGGCTTCTCGGCACTGGGCTGGGGCTCATCGAGCGGAGGCAGTGCCATCTGGCTCGCAAGCTCAAGGGAGGTCAGCGCCGCGCGTCCGTCTCCCCCGGCGAGCATCACGATGTCTTCCAGCGCGTCGTCTTCCAGGGTGAAGACGCCAGCCAGGCCATCGACATCGTCCAGAGCCCGCAGCACGAGGGTGCGCACAGCCTCATCGTCAAGGTGCGTCAGCTCGATGACCCTTGAGCGACTGATGAGGGCGGAGTTCACCTCGAAGTAGGGATTCTCCGTCGTGGCGCCGATAAGCACCACCACGCGGTCTTCCACCGCATGCAACAGTGCATCTTGTTGGGAGCGATTGAAGCGATGGATCTCGTCGACGAACAGGATCGTGCGCCTTCCCGATTGCAGAAGCCGGCTCTCAGCCGCCTCGGTCTCACGGCGCAGGTCCTTAACGGTACCCGTCACGGCCGAGACCTCAACGAACTCGGCATGCGTGCTATTGGCGATGATGCGCGCGAGCGTGGTCTTGCCCGTACCCGCCGGACCGTAGAGGATGACGGAGGAAAGCGCGTCGCGCTCGATGGCGCGGCGCAGCCACGAGCCCTCGCCCACCGCCTGTTCTTGGCCGACGAAGCCATCGAGGGTCTGAGGACGCATGCGCACGGCAAGCGGCGCGTTCGTCTTGCGCTTGTAACGCTCTACGTTTGAAAACAGAGTATCCATGCGAACAATTGTACAATAGAAAAAAGTTGAACCACTTTGGGAGGGAGAGTCCATGCCCACCACCATCTACCTGCTTCGTCATGGAGAGACGCTCTTCAATAAGCAACACAAGACGCAGGGTTGGTGCGACTCTCCCCTCACCGAGCTCGGCATCGAGCAGGCCCGTCTGGCCGGACAGACCTACGCACGTAAGGGCATCACCGTCGACGCCGCCTACTCCTCCAGCTCGGAACGCTGCTGCGACACGCTCGAGCTCATGAGCGAGGCCGCCTGGGGCGAGAAGATCGCCTACGAACGGCTCAAGGCCCTCAAGGAGCTCAACTTTGGCGCCTTCGAAGGCAAGGACCAGTTCCTCGAACCCCACGACGAAAACTTCTCAAAATACTACGTACGCTTTGGCGGCGAGGACTTCGACCAGGCAACCCTTCGGATCGAGCGCTGCCTCCTTGAGCTTGTGGAGCGCCATCCTGGGCAGCGAATCCTCTGCTGCACGCACGGTGGTATCTCGATCCAGTTCTTCATGCGCTGGCGCGAGCACGCCCTTATCGAGAAGCCCTTCTTCGAGAACTGCGCCAGCTACGTCTACGAGTTCGAGAAGGGCATATTTACCTGCACGGAATCCTTCCCGGCAAGCTAGCCTACCGATGCAGAAATCGCGCCGGAGCACATGTGCTTCGGCGCGACAAAAGGAAATCTAACGTTTCTTGCTCGAGTTCGCTCCCCAACCTTTCGAGCGAAAGCGAGCCTTGACCCCTTCTGCTTTACTCGCCCTCCTGGACGGGCTCGTAGAACTCGCAGTCATCATCAAGGCGCAGCATGAGAATCTGCCCACGACCAAAGCCGCCGGCTGCGCAGCAGTCGATGTCCCAACGATCGGCTACGCCGCCTGTCTCCTGAGAGGCGCCCAGCTTGACCATGCGCGGCAAGCCGTCTTCCCCCGCAATCGGGGCATCAAGCGTGACGTTCATCCTCGGAAGGTACATCGTGGGTGTGTGGCCGGCAATCACAATGGCGCCCTTGCCGTCCTTATCGACCAGACCCGTACGACGCTCCCAGAAGTCTTCGCGAATCCAGAGAAGGTCTTCTGGGCGCTGGGAGTTCAGGTAGCCGTCAAGGCCCTCCTCGGTGCTCACGTCAAAGCCACAGCCCTGAAGGGGACGCAGGCCTGCGTGGACGAGGACAAAGGATTTGCCCGCCACCTCGGTGTATGCCCAGAGCGGAAGCCCCATCAGCCAATCGAGATAATCGTTGCACTCCTCTTGCGGAAGCGCCGCAAGCCCCTGCGCCGTCGGACCACCGCCGTTGATAACCCAATCTGCCAGGTTCTGCTGTTGATCGGGGTTCTCAAAATAGGAGAGCATCAGGTCTTCGTGGTTGCCACACAAGACGACGCAACCGGGAAGCTCGCGACAGAGCCGCATGACACCCACCGAATCGGGGCCGCGGTCAATCATGTCTCCGAGCATGAAGATCGTGTCACTGTCTGAAGGGGAGACGCGCGTCAGCAGGCGATCGAGCGTGGCCGCATGACCATGCACATCGGAAAACACATAGGTTGCCATCCGTCCCTCTTTTCAGGTGCATAAGCTTTCAAAACGAATCACGTTCTTTGCCATGATGCTATAACGCTACCGTTCTTGGCAATGTCACGAACGGAAACGGCGCAAACGACGCCGGGCAACGCGAAGACGCCAGGGGTTAGGAGCCCCTATCTCAACCACGCGACCCATGGCTTCGTCGCTCGAGCCCGCCCGAGCGACCTCATCGACGATTTGGGCCATCGTCGACTCAAAGCGCCCCTTCTTCAAGCGACACTCCCAGGCAACCAAGACCGTCCAGCCAGAATCGAGCAGCTCCGCCTTGTTCCTCTCGTCACGCGACCGATTTCGAGCGAACTTCTCCTCCCAGAACTGCCGATTGGTACGGGGAGTCGGCAGGCTGCACCAAGGGCAATGATGCCAATAGCAACCATTGACGAAGATGGCCAGCCGACGCCCTGGATAGCAGATATCCGGACGTCCGGCAGCCTTCTTCCAATGCAGGCGATAGCCGGGATAGCCAGCGTCGCGCAAAGCCGAGCGCACGATCAGCTCCGGCTTGGTGTTCTTGCTCTTGTTGGCCTGCATGACATGGCGCGTTGCCGTAGCACGATCCATAGAGACGCTATGCTCCCGGCAACTCGTAGGGGTCGTTCTCCCCCACCGGACGTCCCGTGAAGTCGAGTCCGCGGGTCAGGCGCTCGGCATCCTTCAGGCCAAAGGAACGCTGGCACAGCGCCTCCTCGGCCTCGAAGATCGAGTCTTGGGCCTCTTCATAGAGGTCCCAGAAGCTGTCGGTTGAGAGCTCGTCGGTAAAGGGGTTCTTCCAAGGCTTGTGATCGCTGTTTGCGAAGACCGAGCTATCCTCCGCACGGTCACGATGCGCCATCGCGCAGTAGAAGGAGTACTGCTTGTGCTTCACGGTGCGCTCATAGGTCCCCACCAGGCGATGCGTCCTTCCGTTCGGCGACCAAAAGACGCGCTGGGTAACACGGAAGGCCCTAATTGCCTGGGTGAAGGCATTGAGGTCGACGGTGGTTGAGTAGGTCCACAGGCAGGCATAGAAGTAGAGCTTGTCGATGACGGCGAGCACCTCGTCGGAGCCACGTAGGACCTCGGCATAGGTGCGATAGTTCTTGATGGTCTTGCCCGTCTTGGAGAAGAGCACCATCTCGTCGATATCGCGCTCGATCTCTGCGTGAACCTCATGGGCGTCGTCACGCGTCAAGCCCTCGACGCCGGCGTCGCAAATGCCATGCTCCATGTAGTACACGAGGGGATGCACGGTCCTGTCGAGCAGATAGTGGCAACAGAATCCGGCGACGTACGCCTCGCCAATGGAGCGGTCGTCGGCGTTCAGCATGTCAAGCGCATCGTGGAAGGAGGCGATCAGGTGTGCAGGACGCGCGAAGTGCATCACGTTGCCCAATTGGTCACGCTTGTTCGCCCAGGGAACGACGCTGAGGTAGAAGAGGGGGTCCGGCCCCTGGTTGCCAAGGAGAAACGCGTCCTTCTCGTCATCACGACCAAATCCCAGCTGAGCCGCAACCTGCGGCCATGCGTCGCGTCCAAAGAAGTCATGGGTCAAAATGGCCGGCATTTCGGCCTCCTTACCTATCGAAACGCGCCAGCAAAGCGGCGCTCACGTGAAAACGGTCCGAACCGAAGCTCCCAACGCAGGCAGCGAGCAAGCGTTGGCGCAAGCTGCTAGCGCAGGGACTCTTGGCGACTCGACACCCTCAGCAAGAAGAAGCCAAGTGCGAAGAAGAGCGCCAGGGATGCCACGGCAATGTTTATGGTACCCCCCGCGAGCTTCACCCATGCAATGACCGCAGAACCCAAAAATGAAGCTCCCTTTGCAAAGATATCGTAGATGCCAAAGTACTCGCCCGAGCTCTCGGGAGGAATGATCTTCGAGTAGTAGCTGCGGGAAAGCGACTGGATGGAGCCCTGGAAGCAGCCAACGCCGAAGGCGAGAATGCCAAAGTCAAGCAGGGTGTCCAAGGTCAGGGCGTAGAGGCAGATGCAGAAGTAGCCCACGATGCACGCACCGATGAGCGTAACGGTGTCGTAGCGCTTGGAGAGGCGTGCGAACACGACCGAGCCGCCAAAGGCCACGAACTGCGTTGCCAGCAGAAACACCACCTGGCCAACGGTGGGCAGGCCCAGGTCGGTGCCGATATTGATGCAGTTGTCGATAATGGTGCCAACACCGTCAATGTAGAGGAAGAAGGCCAGCAGGAAGTAGAAGACCTTCCTGTCTTGAGTCGCGATCTTCTTGCAGGTACGCCCGATGCGGCGAAAGACCTCAGCTATGGCGCCGCGCTGCAGCTCGACATAGTTGGTCTGACGGTAATTCTTGATGAGGGGAACGGAGGCGGCGGCCCACCAGACGCCCGTTACGGCAAAGCCTATGATGCGCGCAGCCATCGGCGAGATGACCATGAGGTCATCGGAAAGGCCGCCACCCAGGATGTAGGCGATCATCGCCACGATGAAGGGAACGCAGGAGCCAACATAGCCCCAGGCATAGCCATAGGAAGACACCACGTCCATACGATCTTCGCTCGTCACGTCATTGAGCATGGAGTCATAGAAGGTGAGCGACACGTTGAAGCAAATCCTCGACAAGACGCACATCACAAGGAAGATGATCCAGGTAAGGGCAAAGCCGTTCAAGATGCAGGAAATGACCCCAAGCGCCACGGATGACGTGAAGAAGAGCTTCTTGGTGTCTTTGTGGTCTGCCAAAGCTCCGCAGATCGGCCCCAGGATCGCAACGACGACCGTAACGATGGACAAGGCTATGGAGAAGTACGCAGTCGCATGATCGGAGCTGATCTGGCCAGGAGCCGTACCCACGGCAAGCTCCTTGAACCAGATGGGAATCAGCGAGCAGGCAAGCATCATGTAGGCGGAGTTGCCTACGTCGTATAAGATCCAGCTCTTCTCCGACTTGGTAAGCTTGTCTTGAGCCATCACTGCCCCTCTCGCATCGTGCTCCCGAAAGCGATATCTCCTCACTCACAATTCTATACTCCCAAGGTGGCCGGGAGTTTTCCTGGGAGAAAAGATAGGCCAGCGGAAGCGCCCCCGTCCAAGCAGGCAGGAGGAGCAAAGCGCGGCGTGCTGAGAGGCAACTGACCTGCAGCTAATCGACGCTCTTCAGCGACTCGACCATGTCAACGCGATCGAGCTTCTTGCGCATGCAGAAGATAACGAGCGCTGTGAAGAGCAGGGTCAGCATGAAGGAGTAGAGATAGCTCGGCACATGGATCGTGCGGCCGAACATCACGTAGTCAACCTCAGCCGTAATGACCACGAAGTGAGCCAGCCAGGTGCCAAAGAGCATGCCAACAAGGTCGCCAGCAACCGAGAGCAAGGCAATCTCTCGGAAGATGTAGGCATACACCTCACCCTTCGTAAAGCCAAGCACCTTGAGGCTCGCGATCTCACGCACACGCTCGCTGACGTTGATGTTGGTGAGGTTGAAGAGCACGATGAAGGCGAGTGCCGCGGCGCTCACGATTAGCACCACCACGATGAGGTCGACGACCTGCAGCATGCTTCGATAGAGGGCGATCGTCTCGTCGGAATAGAGCACGGTCGAGACGTTCTTCACATCCGCCAGCTCGTTGCTCAGTGCCTCGCGCACCGAGGGCCCGTCCGAAACGTTGGCAAAGATCGTCTGATAGACCGGCGGGGTCTCATCGATGGCCTTCCATGCCCGCTTGCCAACATAGACGCTGTTGCCCACGTAGTTCTCGGCAACGCCCGTCACCGTAAGCTCGTGCCCCTGCCCCACGGCATCGCCCACGACGTTTTGGTCATAGAGCAAGACCTTATCGCCGGCACCGATGCCCAGCTTCATGGAGATCTTCTCGGTAATGACCACCGCATCGTCGTCAAATCTGATGGGCTCATGGCCCCTTCGGCTACGCAAGGTCATGGCCTGCTGAAGCTCCTCTGTCGTTCGCGGGATGATGACCTGCACGCGCATGAGTTGGCCGTCATAGCCGACTGCCCCCGCCTGCAGGTTCTCCCGCTGCACGCGCACGATGTCACTCACGTCATCGTGCTCGTCGAGCATCTTCTCAACGCGGTCGGCATCGAGGCCGATTGCCTCGTCGTCCAGGGCGACGGTCGTGTCGTAGTGCACGATCGGCCCGTATTGGTTGTCGATGATGTCCCAGATGGCGTCATGCAGGCCAAAGCCCGTCAGCAGGAGCGCCGTGCAACCCGAGATACCGATGATGGTCATCGCGAGGCGGCGCTTGTAGCGGAAGATATTCCGACAGGTGACCTTCCAGGAGAAGGAAAGCCGGCTCCAGATGGGCGTGATGCGCTCCAGCAGGATGCGCTTGCCGGCCTTGGGCGCACGCGGCAGCATGAGCATGGCCGGCGTCTCGCGCAGGCTGGCGATGACCGCCGCATAGGTGGCCACAAGAGTCACCCCTACCCCCAGGCCGCCCGAAAGCAGCGCGATAGGGGCGATGACGGGCATGGGGAAGGGATGGATCGGCACCGCGTAGATGATGCCATAGGAAGAGATGACGATGTAGGGCAACACCTGCGAGAGCAGAAGGATTCCCAGGGTGGCGCCGAGGGCGCTGGCTACACCGGCATAGGCAAGGTACTTGGCGGCAATCTTGGCCTTGGAGTAGCCAAGCGCCTTGTAGGTGCCAATCAAAACGCGGTCATCGTCCACCATGCGCGTCATGGTGGTGAGCGAGACGAGGGCGGCAACCAAGAAGAAGATGACCGGGAAGACGTTGGCAATAGAGTCCATACGCAGCGTATCGTCGTTGTAGGTGACAACGCCCTCGTTCTTCGTGCGATCGAGCGCATAGATGTCAGGCGGCTCGAGCTCGTCAATCTCACGTTGGGCATCAGCGAGTTGGGCCTCCGCGTCGGCAAACTGCTCGTCTGCCTCCCTGCGCGAGGAGAGGTAAGTGCCGAGGCCATCAAGGTAGCTCGCCCTTCCCTCATCAAGCTCCTCGCGACCCGATTGGAGTTCTGCGAGGGCATCAGAAAGCTGCTCCTCGCCGTCACGAATCTTGGCGTCAGCCTCCGCGCGCCCCGTCGCCAGATCGCGTTCGGAGGAGAGAAGCTTGTCTCGGGCCTGCTCAAGCTCGCTGCGACCATCGGCCAGCTCCTTGCGCTTGCTTTCGAGCTCCGCACGTCCCGCATCGTACTTAGCACGGTTCTTCTCAAGCTCCGCACGCCCCTTCTCGAGCCCTGCGCGACCTGCGTCGAGCTCCTTCTTGGCCGCCTCTAGGGCAGCACGCCCCTGATCGAGCTCATCGCGGGCCTGCTGTGCCTGGTCAAGGGCCTGTGAGGCATCGTCCATCTGGGCATCGCCTTGCGAGATCGCGCCCTCGATCTGCCCTTGGGCGCCGCCTGCCAGGGCAATCATGCCATCCGTGCCGTCTGGGGCGATATGGTGAATCTGCTCGATGATGTCCGTTGGATCCACGCTGCCATCCATGACAATGGCAGCGGCATTTGACTTAGCCTGTTCGAGAAGACCGCGCAGCTGCAGCGCCAGGGCCGCCGTGTCAAAGCCATCGAGCTCAAGCGAGGCGAGCTCATGCGTGGCCGCAACCCCCTGATCGAGCTGTTCGGTCAAGGAGTCGAGCTGCCCCAGTTCAGGCACAATGTCCAGGCTCGAAAACTCTCGAGCGGCAGCGAGCGCCGTCGAGCAAGCAGAGAGGTCGTCCGAGGCCAAAACAAGCTGGGCGCGCTTGGCGTCCCAGAGTGCCCTGCCCGCCTCAAGCTCAGCACGCGCTTGGTCGATATCGGCCTGCGTCATGTTAAGGGCACGCTCGCCCTCCTCGATCTCAGCGAGACCCTGTTCGTAGGCCTTTTGCGCTTCCTCAAGCTTACGCGTGTTGTCGGCAAGCTCCTTCTCGCCCGCGTCAAGGGCTGCCTTCCCCTCCTCCAGCTCCCGCTCTCCATCGCTGAACGCACGCTCTCCCTCAGCGAGGGTCGTCTCCGAGCTGGCAAGCTCCGCCCAGCCATCGTCAATCAGCGTTTGTGCATCGGCAAGTTGCTGTTCTGCGTCTTTCTTCGACTGGGCAAGCTCGGCAACGCCCTGGTCATACTCACGCTGCCCGCTCTCCAGCTCGCTTTCTCCATCCTCGAGCCTTCGGGCAGCATCGCGCAGCTCTGAGGCTGCGTCATCGAGCTTGCGCTCGGCATCGGCGCGCTCTTCTAGGTAGTCCGCGCGCTTCTCGTCGAGCTTTTTCTGGGCATCGGCCCTCACGTCTTCCAGGCGCGCCGAGCCCAGCTCCATCGCAAGCGCCTCGAAGCGCTCCCTAACCTCGTCAACCGCCTCTTCATAAGGGGCAGAGCCGCTCGTGAACTCAAGGGCCTCGGGCACCGTTACGAACACCTCGGTAAAGGGAAGGTCTTCGGTAAAGGAGTCTGGCGTCACATAGAGGTACTGGTCAATCATGCCGGAGCCGAGCGTGGTCGAGCCGAAGGAGCCGGTGTAGGGATAGCAGGGGGAACTCACGCGACCCACCACGGTAAAGGTGCGCCGGGAAAGCAGCTCGTCGAGGTCTTGGGTTCCATAGAGCACCTGGACCGTGTCACCGAGGCCAAAACCCACGGGATAGTCCTTATCCGCCGTGATGACGCACTCCCCCGCCGTCTCGGGCCAACGACCCTCACGCAGCATCAAACGGTTGAGGTAGCCCGCATCGTCCGAGGCAACCGCATATCCAGAAAGCTGTTCTGAGCTCTTCGCAGCCTCGACATCAAGTGACGAAATACGCACCGCCATGCGCTGGCGATCAAGGCGGGCAATGACATCGCAGGTCATCGAGGGCATGGCGGCTCCCACGCCCCGGACCTT
>CAJOKK010000046.1 GCA_905235165.1 uncultured Atopobiaceae bacterium
GTTATGGCCTAGACAAACACGGTCTGCGAGAAGAAGCGATAGCCCAGCGGAGAGCTGTAGAAGCCCTGGACGTTCTTGCTGAGCATGTAGGCGTCGCTGCCGAAGTAGAGCGGGCAGATGGCACCAGTGCTCATCAGCAGATCCTCGGCCTTGTGCATGAGGGCGACGCGCTTGTTCTCGTCGGCCTCGGTGCCAATAAGGGCGATAAGGGCGTCGTAGGTCTCGGCCCAGGTGCCCTTCTGGACCTTCAGCTCATAGCCGAGGTCAGTGAGGTCGAGGTCATAGATCTTTGCCTTAGCGTGCTCATCCCTTCCGAAGCAGGCGGAATTGTTGCCCGAAGTGGTGATCCACATGTCAAGGAAGGTGACCGGGTCGGCGTAGTCAGCGATCCACCTGCCGAAGGCGGTCTGGTAGGCACCGGCGCTATAGGTAACCAGGTAGTCGTTACGCTCCTGATTCTCCAGTTCCATAGTGATGCCCAGCTGCGAGTAAACGCCCTGCATGTACTCGCCGATAGCCTTGTAGGTCTCGTTCTTGGTGTAGAGGAAGGTGAAGCTCGGAACGTTGGTGAAGGTCTGGGTGCCCTCGTCGAACTTGTAGTACTTCTTGAGGGTCTCGACGGCCTTGGCGTAGTTATCCTGCATGCTCTCAGGCGCGATGTCGTAGTAGCCCTTGCCAGCGCCCCTGCCAGAGCCTGCGCAGAACTCAGCGCCACTCGGCTCCTTCATGCCCACCGGAACAAAGGTCGCGGCAGCCGTCTCGCCAGCCTGGGTAATGTCGGTGACGATGTGCTCACGGTCAAAGAGCAGCATGAAGGCCTTCCTGATGTCGGCCTGAGCAAGCTCTGCCTCATCGCCCGTAAGCTTGGAATCCTCGGGCAGAAGCTTCGTGCCAACCGTCCAGCAATTGAACATGACGCTCAGCTGCGGGGAGACCTTAAACTCGTCGGGATACTTCTCGGAGAGGGAGGTCATCTCGTTGGTCGGAATCTCCTCGATGAACTGCCAAGAGCCGTTCTCGAAGTTGCTGACCATGTTATTGGCGTCGTCAGACAGGCAGAAGACGATCGAATCCATGGTGACCTTGTCGGCATCATGGTAAGCGGCATTCTTCTGAACCGTGACGGCAGAGTTGTGCTTCCAGTCCGTCATGGTGTAAGGGCCATTGGAAACATAGGTAGAGGGGTCGGTCGCCCAAGCCTCGTTGGCAACAACGTCCTCGCGCACCGGGAAGAAGACCGGGAAGGCAACCAGCTGGTTCCAGTAGGCAATGTAGTTGCTGAGGGTGACCTTGAAGGTCTTGTCGTCAACAGCCTCGATAGCGAGCGGGGCATCCGGCTCGTCCATGGAGAAGCCCTTGACGTTCTGGAAGAGGTAGTAATAGTCGTTACCCGTACCGGCATTGCCTGCGCGCTTCCAGGAGAAGACGAAGTCGTTGGCCGTGAGGTCCTTGCCATCCGACCACTTCAGGCCATCCCTCAGCACGTAGGTGTAGGTAACGGTACCGTCCTCGTTAGTCACCGGCTCAGGGATCTCGGTCGCAAGGTCGGGCTCAATCTCCAGCTCGCCATTCTCCGTCTGAGCCCACTTGGTAAGGCCAGCGAAGAGGTGGGTGAGCATCGTGGCACCCTCAATGGCGTTGTTGAAAGCGGGATCGAGGTTGTCCG
The DNA here is from genome assembly GCA_905235165.1 of uncultured Atopobiaceae bacterium. Lineage (GTDB taxonomy): Bacteria > Actinomycetota > Coriobacteriia > Coriobacteriales > Atopobiaceae > UBA1367. The sequence goes on from CAJOKK010000046.1 coordinate 1,667, forward strand.
GCTCGGAAGACAGACAAACGTTGAGAACCGAACCCTCAGCAGAATCTGCGCTCGTAGCCGGTGCAGAACCGCCACATGCGGCGAGCATGCTGGTTGCACTTGCGGCACCAAAGGCACGAAGAAGATTTCTACGGGTAATAGCAGGCATAGTTAAACCCCTTTCAAACATCAGCAAAAAGCTGAACAGAATTCTAGCATCGAGCTGGGGAAATCGAGCTTTACCCCTGTACGGATAAGCTCTTGAAACCCCAAGTCGGCGAGTTCTCCACATTTAGCCAACAAATACCCCCGACCTTGCTGGCAAACCGTCCATTCCAGCAAGGTCGGGGGCCTTCGATATGTTCGTGTCTAGCGTGCGCTAGTTGATCTCGGCCGTGCGGTGGCAGGCAACGAAATGTCCCTTCGAGACTTCCTTGAACTCGGGCGCGCTCCCTGCGCAGATGTCCTTGGCATAGGGACAACGCGTACGGAAGGGGCAACCACTCGGCGCATTCAGCGGACTGGGAATGTCGCCCTGCAGCGCGATGCGCTTGCTTGCGCGGGCAATCTTCGGATCCGGAATGGGAACCGCGGAGATGAGCGACTTAGTGTAGGGATGAAGCGGCTTGTCGTAAATCTCAGTGGCGTCAGCAAGCTCGACCATCTTGCCAAGGTACATAACGGCAATGCGGTCAGAGATGTGGCGCACGACCAGCAGGTCATGGGCGATGAAGAGGTAAGTAAGGCCCATCTCTTCTTGAAGCTCGCCAAACATGTTGATGACCTGGGCCTGAATGGACACGTCAAGTGCCGAGACAGGCTCGTCGCAGACGATGAACTCAGGCTTCACCGCGAGCGCACGGGCAATGCCGATGCGCTGACGCTGGCCACCAGAGAACTCGTGGGCATAGCGGCTCGCATGCTCCGAGTTGAGGCCCACGCGATCCATCAGCTGCAGGATGCGCTCCTCGCGCTCCTCCTTCGTGTTGCAGAGGTGGTGCACGTCAAGCGGCTCGCCAATGATGTCGGAAACCGTCATGCGAGGGTTGAGCGACGAGTAGGGATCCTGGAAGACCATGGCCGACTTGGTGCGATACTCGCGCAGGTCGTCCTTAGTCTTGAGGGGCTTACCGTCGTAGATGATCTCGCCTTCGGTGGGCTCATAGAGGTGCAGGATGGTGCGGCCAACGGTGGTCTTGCCACAGCCGGACTCTCCCACCAGGCCCAAGGTCTCGCCACGCTTAATGGTGAAGCTCACGTCATCGACAGCTTTGAGCGGAGTGGAGCTGAAGAAGCCCGTGTTGACGGGGAAGTATTCCTTGAGGTGACGGACGTCGACGAGCGGCGTCTCAGCAGAGGTCTTATCGGCCATCTTACGCCTCGCCTCCTTCCTCATCATGCGCCTTGGAAGCGCTGTCCTTCTTGGCCTGAGCGCTTTCGGGCGCCTTCTGTGCATCGAGCTGCGCCTTGACGTTCATCCAGCAGGAGGCACGGTGCGTATCGGAAAGCTGCATCGGCTCGGGTGCACGGTGGATGCAGATCTTCATCGCATTCTCGCAGCGCGGGGCAAAGGGGCAGCCCTCGGGCAAGTTGAGAAGGTCGATGGGGGTTCCCAGGATGGGCTTGAGCTTCTGGCCCATGGTCTCCATGGTGGGGATGGAGCGCAGCAGGCCCTTGGTGTACTCGTGCTTGGGCTCGTAGAAGATCTCGTCGGCGGTACCACGCTCGCAGTAGCTGCCGGCATACATGACCACGATCTCGTCGCACATCTGGGCGACGACGCCCAAGTCGTGCGTAATCATGATGATGGCCATGCCCATCTCCTTCTGGAGCTTCTGCATCAGCTCGAGAATCTGGGCCTGAATGGTAACGTCGAGAGCCGTGGTGGGCTCGTCAGCCACGAGGATGTCGGGCTCGCAGGCAAGGGCCATGGCGATCATGACGCGCTGGCGCATACCGCCCGAAAGCTCATAGGGATACTGCTTCATGCGCTTCTCGGGCTCGTTGATGTTCACGAGACGCAGCATCTCGACCGCACGATCCCAAGCTTCCTGCTTGTTGCGGTCGGTATGGAGCAGAATGGCCTCGACGAGCTGATGACCGATGGTGTAAGTGGGGTTGAGCGAGGTCATCGGGTCTTGGAAGATGATCGAGATCTTGTTGCCACGCACGTGACGCATGGTCTTCTCGTCAGCGCCCACCAACTCCTGGCCATCAAGCTTGACCGAGCCGGAGACGATCTTGCCGGCGGGAGCCAAGATCTGCATGATCGAATAGACCGTGACGGACTTGCCCGAACCGGACTCTCCCACGATGCCGAGCACCTTGCCGCGATCGAGGGAGAAGGAGACGCCATTGACGGCCTTAACCTCGCCTGCGTCGGTGAAGAATGACGTGTGCAGGTCCTTTACTTCAAGAAGTGCCATAGGGTGCCTCCCTCCTTACTGGTTGAGCTTGGGGTCGAACGCGTCGCGCAGGCCATCGCCAAAGAGGTTGAGGCCGAGCACGATAAGCGAGATGACAATAGCCGGGATGGCCAAGCGGTACGGATAGGTCGAGATGCCGTTGAGTGCGTCGGACGCAAGGCTACCCAGGGAGGGCATAGGAGCGTTGACGCCCAGGCCGAGGAACGACAGGAAGGACTCGGTGAAGATGGCCGAGGGGATCTGCAGGGCCGTCGAGATGATGATGACGGAGATGCAGTTGGGAATCAGGTGCTTCGTGATGATCCAGCGGGCACCTGCACCGGTTGCCTCGGCAGCGAGGACGTACTCCTGCTCACGCAGTGACAGGATCTGGCCACGGATGAGACGGGCCATGGAGCACCAGTAGAGCAGGGCGAAGATGATAAAGAGCGACAGGATGTTGGGTCCGATGGCCTGGAAGATCGTGCCGTCGAGGGAGTCGCCGATCGACTCGCGCATGACGGCGGCCAGCAGAATGACCATCAGCATGTCGGGAAGGGAGTAGATGAGGTCAACCAGGCGCATGATGGCCATGTCGACGCGACCGCCCATGAAGCCGGCAATCGATCCCATGGTCATGCCCACAACGAGCACGATAAGCGAGGCAAAGAAGCCAACCGCCAGGGAGATGCGCGTACCGTAGACCACGCGGATGAAGTAATCGCGACCGGCAGCGTCGGTACCAAAGACGTGCGGGAAGACCTTGCCGCCCTGAGAGATGGTGGTCTGCTCGGTACGGCTGTACTCCATGGGAGCGAGGTTGTTGAACGAAGCGTCAACCGGCATGCCCGGCTGAACGCCCAACTGCTGCTCATAGGAATAGGGCCAGAACATCGGAACGAAGATGGATGACAGAGCGATGAGAATGATGACGATCATGGAGACAAAGGCAACCTTGTTCTTCATGAGTCGCTTGCAGCCATCCTTGAAGAAGGTAGACGAGGGGCGCATCTGGACCAGATAAGCCTTCTCCTCCTCGGTTGCAGGGAGGAAGTCCTCGACGTCAAACTGCATGGAAAGCGGATTCTTAGTCATGGGGCACCTCCTTACTCGAGCGTGATGCGCGGGTCGACAAGCTTATACATGATGTCGCTCAGCAGGTTCATGATGACGATGAGCGACGCGAGCACGACGGTCGTGCCCATGATGAGCGTGTAGTCACGACCCGTGATGGAGTTCACGAAGGAGCGACCGATGCCCGGCACAGCGAAGATCTGCTCGACAACGAGCGAGCCAGTAACGATGTAGGCAAGCTCGGGGCCAAAGTAGGTGATAACGGGGATGAGCGAGTTCTTCAGCGCGTGATGCCAGATGACGTTCTTCTCGGAAACACCCTTGGCCTTGGCCGTACGGATGTAGTCCTGGCCCAACACGTCCAGCATCGAGGAACGCGTGAGGCGCGTGATGTAGGACATGGGATAGAGCGAGAGCGTAACGATCGGCAGGATAAGGCCGCCCGGCTCCGTGCCGTTTGCCGGCAGCCAGTGCAGCTGAACCGAGAAAAGGAGCAGGAGCAGCGTACCCATGATGAAGGAGGGCATCGAGACGAAGGCCGTGGTAAACACCATGATGATGCGGTCAAAAACGGTGTTGCGGTGCAGTGCCGCCGTGGAGCCCAAAACGATGCCGATGCTCGTGGCGACAAGCAGGGCGATGACACCAATCCTGGCCGAGGTCTGCATACCATCGAGAATGATGTCGGAAACGTTGCGGCCACGCTGCTTGAGCGACGGGCCAAAATCAAAGTGCATGGCGCCCACAAGGTAGTTCTTGTACTGCTCCATGAGCGGCTTGTCGAGACCATACTTAGCCTCGAGCGCGGCCTTTGCCGCAGGGGTAATTGCCTTTTCGGATGCGAAGGGATCGCCCGGAACGGCCTTCATGACAAAGAAGGTCACCGTAACGACCGCCCACAGCGTCACGAATGCCATCAAGATTCTCTTGATGATGTAACGCAAGGTCTTAGAGTCCATCTCCTACCCTGCCCTCTCGATTCACCGCGGTGCCACCGCGGGGTGACACAGTCGCCCCTCAGCGCGCATGTTATGAACGGAGAGAAAACGTGCCACAATCTTGCACAAACGTTTGTGGAATATACCACTAATTTCTTGCTACTTAGGTTATGACCTGCGCAAACCAACAGAAAGAACAGCTATAGCCAGAAGGGTGCTGTCTCATACACGCGCTGCAACACAAAAAGGGCACCCGAAGGTGCCCCCAGAAATCATAGCTTAGGCTGAATAGCTGCAGCTTAAATGGTACCCGTAGGGAAGACGATGGCCATGACGATAACCGTAAGCATGAAGATGGTCGTCGTGATGATGGTGAGACGATCGAGGTTCTTCTCGAGAATACCCGAGCCCACCGAAGCGTTGTAGACCGAAGAGGCAATCATGTCGGAGACGCCCGTACCCTTACCCGAATGCATGAGGATCAGGATGATGGTGAGAAAGCCGGAGATGAACAGTACGGCCGTCAGGAAGATGTTGAGAATGCCCACGGAAGGCTCCTTTTTGTGCTCGATAGATACCAACAGCCAGATAGCATAGCACAAGACAACGATCCGTTGCATTCCTTCAGCGATTGCCAACATTTCAACGACAAGAACGATCAAGCCGCGGAGCCGTGGCCGTCCAAGTCCGTAATACTGCCCCCAGTTTCGCGGACTCCGACGGCCGGAGCCGCCCAAGTCCGTAATACTGCCCCCAGTTTCACGGACTCCGACGGCCGGAGCCGCCCAAGTCCGTAATACTGCCTCCAGTTTCGCGGACTCCGACGGCCGGAGCCGCCCAAGTCCGCGAAACAGGGCACGCCGCGCCGGCAAACCTCCGGTGGGAGGTTTGCCGGGAGGTTGAGACCCAAGCTCGCAGTTCTTGTCACCTACAAATCCAGCCCGCACATCATCTTTCATCGCGGGAAGGCTTGCCCCATTCACCTGCCCACTTCCAACCTCACGAAGCCGCTGCCGGTAAGTTGGAGAAACAGGCCCTTGTAATCACAACTATGCGGCAGCGGTGCCGGTAAGTTGGAGAAAAGGGGCCCCGCAATTACAACTTTGCGGTAGGGGTGCCGGTAAGTTGGAGAATAAGGCCCCCGTAATCACAACTTTGCGGCAGTCGAGCCGGTAAGTTGGAGAAAAGGGGGCCCGTAATCACAACTTTGCGGCAGGGGTGCCGGTAAGTTGGAGAAACAGGCCCTCCAATCCACAACTTTGCGGCATGTGATGTCAGCGCCCCATAAGTCGACAAGGTCTCCGGTAACTGACTCATGCCCGATCCTCACACAAAAGCAGGGACCCGCATTGCTGCGAGTCCCTGCTTGAAAGCCTTTGTCGAAAGACTTAGGCCATGGCGCTGCGCACCATGTCGGCGAAGCTGTCGGCCTTGAGGGAAGCGCCGCCAACGAGAGCACCGTCGACGTCCTCCTTCTCGAGGAAGCCAGCGATGTTGTCGGGCTTGGCGGAGCCACCATAGAGGACGCGGATGCCGTCAGCGATCTCCTGGCCGAAGATCTCGACCAGAGCCGCGCGGATGGCGCCGCAGACCTCCTGGGCGTCATCGGCCGTGGCGGTCTTGCCGGTGCCGATGGCCCAGATGGGCTCGTAAGCGATGACGTACTTGCTGGGGTCGGTAATCTCAAGACCCTCGGTGTCCTTCTTGATCTGGTCGACGACAAACTCGACGTGCTTGCCAGCCTCGCGGATCTCGAGGGACTCGCCGCAGCAGCTGATGGGCACGATGCCGTGAGCCATCAGGGCCTTGGCCTTCTTGTTGATCTCCTCGTCGGTCTCGTGGAAGTAGTCACGACGCTCGGAGTGACCGATGATGCAGTGGGTAGCACCAATGGCCTCAAGCATGTTAGGAGCGGTCTCGCCGGTGTAGGCGCCAGACTCCTCCCAGTAGACGTTCTGAGCGGAGAGGGCAAAAGCAGCCTGCTCCTGCTCGATGACCTCGGCAACGCCCTTAAGGTCAACTGCGGGAGGGGCCACGACGACGTCAACGTCGCCCGTGCCGTCCGCAAGCTCCTTCGCCAGGCCAGAGGCGAGCTCAACAGCCTCGGAGAAGGTCTTGTTCATCTTCCAGTTGCCAGCAATCATCCTCTTACGCATCGAGAAGCGCCTCCACTCCGGGAAGGGCCTTGCCCTCGACGAGCTCCATGGAAGCGCCACCACCAGTGGAGATCCAGCTCATCTTGTCAGCCAGGCCGAACTTGTTAATAGCCGCGACGGAATCGCCGCCACCGATGATGGACGTGCAGTCGGAGTCCGCGATGGCGCGGGCGACAGCCTCGGTGCCCTTGGCGAACTGGTCGATCTCGAAGACGCCCATGGGGCCGTTCCAGAAGACGGTAGCAGCCTGCTTGACGGCCTCGCAGTAAAGCTCGGTCGTCTTGGGGCCGATGTCCATGCCCATGCGATCATCGGGGATCTGCGTGGAGTCGACGACCTCACCCACGGCATCCTCGCCGAAGTGGTCGGTAACCACGTTGTCGACGGGAAGCAGGATCTTGCAGCCCTTGGCCTCGGCCTTCTTCAGCATCTCGCCAGCGCGCTCGACCCAGTCGGGCTCCTGCAGGGAGGTGCCCACGGAGTAACCCTGGGCCAGGAAGAAGGTGTAGGCCATGCCGCCACCGATGATGAGGGTGTCAGCGGAGTCGATGAGGTGATCGAGGACGCCGATCTTAGAGGAGACCTTGGAGCCACCCACGACGGCCACGAAGGGACGATCGGGATCAGCAAAGATGCCGGTCAGGGTGTCGACTTCCTTCTCAAGCAGGAAACCGGCGACGGCCGGGATGTACTCAGCCGGGCCCACGACGGAGCCTTGGGCACGGTGAGCGGTGCCGAAGGCATCGAGAACGAAGATGTCGGCGTAGGAGGCGAGCTTCTTGGCGACCTCGGGGTCGTTCTTCTTCTCGGCCTTGAGGAAGCGGACGTTCTCGAGAACGAGGATGTCGCCCGGCTTGACGGCGGCGCAGGCCTCGGCGGCCTTCTCGCCATAGGTGTCGTCAACGAACTTGACGTCGTAACCAGTGAGCTCGGCGAGCTTCTCGGCAGCCGGCTTCAGGGTGAGCTCAGGCTCGGGACCCTCGCCGGAAGGACGGCCGAGGTGGCTCATGAGGATGATGCCAGCGCCCTGCTCCTTGAGGTACTGGATGGTGGGGATAGCAGCGCGAACGCGGGTGTCGTCGGTGATGACGCCATCCTTCAGGGGGACGTTGAAGTCCACCCTCATGATGACCTTCTTGCCGGCAACATCGATGTCGCGGACGGTCTTCTTGGTAAAGGCCATGGGAATCACTCCTTTTGATCGATACCAACACTTATAAGGGGCGCGGTCAGGCTTTGCGAGCCAGCGACCGCGCCCCCACTACTTACGCCTCGGTGTGAAGTTGAAGCTTAGGCAACGAACTTCTCGAAGTACTTGATGGTGCGGACCATCTGGGAGGTGTAGGAGTTCTCGTTGTCGTACCAGGAGACGACCTGGACGAGGTACTTGCCATCCTCGAGCGGCATAACGCGGGTCTGGGTGGCGTCGAAGATCGAGCCGTGGGTCTCGCCGACGATGTCGGAGGAGACGATCTCGTCCTCGTTGTAGCCGAAGGTCTCGGGAATGGTAGGCCTTCATAGCGGCGTTGATGCCCTCAGCGGTGATGTCGTTGCCGGAGCAAACGGCGTAGAGGATCGTGGTGGAGCCGGTGGGCGTCGGGACGCGCTGGGCGGAGCCGTCAAGCTTGCCAGCGAGCTCGGGGAGGACCAGGCCGATGGCCTTGGCAGCACCGGTGCTGTTGGGGACGATGTTGACAGCGCCAGCGCGGGCACGACGCAGGTCGCCCTTGCGCTGGGGGCCGTCGAGGATCATCTGGTCGCCGGTGTAGGCGTGGATGGTGGTCATGAGGCCCTTCTCGATGGGGGCGTAGTCGTTGAGGCCCTTGGCCATCGGAGCGAGGCAGTTGGTGGTGCAGGAAGCCGCGGAGATGATGTTGTCGCGGTCAGGATGTCGTGGTTGACGTTGAAGACGACGGTCGGCAGGTCGTTGCCCGCGGGAGCGGAGATGACGACCTTCTTGGCGCCAGCGTCGATGTGAGCCTGAGACTTGGCCTTGGAGGTGTAGAAGCCGGTGCACTCGAGAACGACGTCGACGTCGAGGTCGCCCCAGGGAAGCTTGGAAGCGTCGGCCTCGGCGTAGATGGTGATCTCCTTGCCGTCAACGATGATGGAGTTGTCGGTGGCCTCGACCTTGTGGTCGCGAGCGTAGTTGCCCTGCGAGGAGTCATACTTCAGAAGATGAGCGAGCATCTTGGGGGAAGTGAGGTCGTTGATGGCGACGATCTCGGAACCCTCGTGACCGAACATCTGACGGAAAGCCAGACGACCGATGCGGCCAAAACCGTTGATAGCAACCTTAACTGCCATGCTGTCTCCTTTCATAAGGCCATCCTGGGGCCCTTCCCCAGAACTAGCCAGAAAACATAAGCCTTGTATATTTTAACCCCAATTTCTCCTCATTCAGTCGCCGTGTTTTTCACTCCGAAATTACTCACAGATGCCCCACGGAAGCCTATGGAAAGCGGAGAGACGAACGGGGTCACAATCACTCCCCTACCCTTCCTGAGCTGGGCAATCATGCTCTGCAACGATGGCCTGCAGGCGAAGCAGGCGATGGTACATGGCCGATTTGGAGGCCGGTGGGTCACACAGGGAGCCGAGCTCGGCAAGCGAAAGCTCGGGGTTATGGATTCTGAGTGTGCAGAACTCCCGCAAGGCTGGGGACAAGGAGCGGTACTCCGGGAGGTTGAGCACCCGCTCGACCATCACCACCTGGCTTCCGGCTGCATGGGTCGTTCGCCTGAGGTTAGCCATGTCGGCGTTCGTCTGCCTGTTGGCATTGTTCTTGTCGCGCTTGACCTGTCGCACCAACTCAACGGCCTGGGCAGCCGTGACGCTGCCCATGGCACGCAGCGACGAGACCACGCCGTCAAAGCTCTTGACGTAGATGGCGTAGGCACCCCGACGATGATTGAGACGGGGATGCACGCCAAACTCCTCAAGCATTTGAACGATCTCGTGGGCAAACTGCTCGCCCGTGACGGCAATCTCGAGGTGGAAATCTCCTCGAGGGTCAGCGATAAAGCCACCCGCCATGAAGGCGCCGCGCAAGAAGGCCTGCCTGCAACAATCCTTCTTCAGCAGATGCTTGGGCACGCCAGGCGCAATGCCGCGCCCCGGCACCAAGATGCCCAAGCGAACCAGGTCTTCCTCAAGATTGTCCTGCTCCCCCACCTCAATGAGGTAGTTGCGGGTCTTGTGCAGCACCGACTGCCGAACCGTCAGGGAGGTATCGAGGTCAAAGAGCTCGTGCGTGAGCTTGATCATGGTACGCGCCACCGCACCCGTCTCGGTGGAGATGTGCACGGAATAGCGGCCCGGACCACGAAAGGATAGGGTCCCGCAGACCCGGACGATGGCGGAGAGCTGCGCGAGGCTACAGCCTTCGCAGGAGCCTTCGATACGCGAGAGCTCGTCTTTTACTTGGGCGGTAAACGACATGGGCAGGGCCTAGGCGTGTGTCTCGGCTCGGAAGAGGTCACGATGGTTCGACACCACGTGGTAACCCGCCTCGATAAGGTAGCGCGCGGTCTCGTCGGCAAGCGCCACGCTTCGATGCTGGCCACCCGAGCAGCCCACACCGATGGACAGGCGACTCTTGCCCTCGGCAACGTAGCCTGGCATGACCGTATCAAGCAGCTGGAACCAAGTCTTGAGGAAGGCTTGGGTCTGCTCGTGAGTCAAGACGAAGTCGCGCACGATTTCGTCTTTGCCGGTAAGGCGGCGCATCTCGGGATCCCAATAGGGGTTCGGAAGAAAGCGAACGTCGATGATGATGTCAGCTTCCTCGGGCATACCGTACTTGAAGCCAAAGGAGAAGACATGCACCTCCATCAGCTGCTGGTCGCTCAGCTGGCTGAAGGCCGTGCGCAGACGCGACCGAAGCTCCTTCACGGTCAGGTTGCTTGTGTCGATAACCAGGGTCGCACGCTGGCGCGTTCCCTGAAGCAGCTCGCGCTCACGGCGAACGACATCAATCGTGGCCTCGCCCTCATGCGCGAGGGGGTGAGGACGACGAGCAAGCGCGTAGCGACGGCGCAGGGCCTCGTCAGAGGCCTCGAGAAAGACCACGGCATAGGTATACTCATGCGCCTCAAGCTCATCGAGCGCCTCGGCAAGGTCGCCGAACTGCCCTCCCTGGGTGCGTAGGTCGCACACAACGGCCAGATGGCGCCCCACACCGTCGCGCAGGCCACTCATGTTCGCAACATCAAGCATGAGGTTTGGCGGAAGATTATCGATGACGAAGTAGCCCAGGTCCTCAAAGGTATGCAGAACCTCCGTGCGACCCGCGCCAGACATACCCGTGATAATGATGATGTCGGGCGTATCGGGTGCGTCAGACATACCCTCATACACGTGCGCATCGTGGCTTTCGGCCATGTCAGTTCCTCCGATTCGAAGGCGCCGTTCTTCCGCAAAAAACTTATCTCTATAGGATAAGCGATTTGAGCGAGAAGGTCGCTTTCCGAACGCCAAGAGGTCAGTGACTCGGGGCGCCTACCTCATGCACCGATGGCGGAGCAGAACCAGCTCGTCAGGCTTGTGGGATGCGTAATCGCCGTCCCGACCACGACCGACCAGGCGCCTGCGTCGATAGCCGCCTTCGCATCGGCAGGCGTGTGCACATGCCCCTCACAGATGATGGGAAGCTCCCCGAACTCCTTCACGGCCTGCGCCAGAAGCTGCACGTCGGGGCCCTCATCAAGCGTCGTCTCAATCGCGGGCTTGTTGTGGCTGAGCGTGGTGGACACGAGGTCACAACCGCAGGCAACGGCCGTACGAATGTCTTCTATGGTCATGCAATCGGCCATGATCAACGTCTCGGTACGCTCGCGAATCGCAGCGACCGTCTCAGCGAAGGTCCTGCCGTCGGGGCGCGGACGGTCGGTCGCATCAAGAGCGACCACGTCGGCTCCGGCGTTCACCACCGCCAAGGCGTGTCGAAGGGTCGGCGTGATGTAGACGCCCTCGTGACCCTCCTTCCACAGGCCGATGACGGGAACCTCGACCCTCCCCTTGATGGCCGAGATGTCAGAAAGCCCCTGACAGCGAATGGCGGCCGCGCCACCGAGCTCGCAGGCACGTGCCATCAACGCCATCACCTCGGGCGTACGCAGCGGCTCACCGGGATAGGCCTGCACCGAAACGATGAGCTTGCCCCTCAGGGACTCAACAAGCGGATTCACGAGAATACCTCCCTGGTAACGATCAACATGAGACAGCAGGAAAAGCGGTGACTATGAAGAGAAGAACAAGCCCGTAGCCTCTCGACGCGGCTAGTCAGCGAACATGGCGGTCTCGTTGAGGACGACGCCCGGCGCACCGATGGCCCAGAAGCCCTCGAGCCGCAGACCATCGGGATTTGCGTTCTCCTTCCATGATGCCGTTGAGGTAACCACCTGCAACAGCGGATAGAGCACGCACTCGTCGGCGATGATGTCGAAGACCTGGTTCCAGCACTCCTGCTGCTCGATGCCCGTCTTCTCGCGTGCGTCCATCATGAGGCCGTGAAGCTGCTCCCACGCCTCGGAATCCTTCCAGGCGCAGCGGGTCTGCATCCAGATGTTGTCGCCAAACCACCAGTTGAGGAGCAAGTCGGTATCGACGCCCAAGGGCGAAGGGTTCCCTGGGGCAATGAGGATGTCCCAAGAGTCGTCCGCCTGGTCGATGGCCAGGTAGGTAGCCCCCTCGCTTTCGGAGACAAGGTCAACCTCGCAGCCAAGCACCTCTCGAATATCCGTCTGTGCCTGGGTTCCCATGGCAACGCCCTCGGCATCGTCGGTGGTTCGCAGCACGATCTGCGGCACAACCTCGATACCCTCAAGCAGGGACTTTGCCTTCTCTGGATCGTAGCGATAGACCGTTTGCGCCTCGTGATAGCTCTTGCAAGAAGCAGGCAGATAGCAGGATGGCTCAAGGGCCATATCCGGGAAGATCTCCTCGATCATGCGAGGCGTGTTCAGCGCATACATGACGGCCTGCCGAACGTTCTTGTTGTCCCACGGGGCCTTCCTCACGTTGAACATGACAAA
>CAJOKK010000047.1 GCA_905235165.1 uncultured Atopobiaceae bacterium
CCTCACCGTCGCAGAAGATTTGCGCAGGCCTCCCGGCCGTCCCCGCGCCTGGCGGCGTGCCTGCCCCGGAGGGGCCAAGGGGGCCTACGGCAAGTAGCTCACCCACTCCACGTGCATGGGGTACAATTTTTTGCCGAAAACTGCCATTGCATGAGGGGGGTTGGCGCATGAGCAAGGCTGACGAGATCTTCGTTCGCATGTGCACGGACATCATCGAAAACGGCACCACCACCGAGGGCCAGGCGGTGCGTCCACACTGGGAAGACGGTGCGGCTGCCTACACCGTCAAGCGCTTCGGCATCTGCAATCGCTATGACCTGCGCGAGGAGTTTCCTGCGCTGACCCTTCGTCGCACGGCGCTCAAGAGCGCCATGGACGAGATCCTTTGGATCTACCAGCGCAAGTCCAACAACATCGCCGACCTCAAGCCGCATATCTGGGACGAGTGGGCCGACGAGACGGGTTCCATCGGCAAGGCCTACGGCTACCAGGTGGGCGTCGTTTCGCACTACTCCGACGGCGACTTCGACCAGATGGACCGCGTGCTCAAGGACCTCAAGGAGACGCCCTTCTCCCGGCGCATCATGACCAACCTCTACAACGTGTCTGAGCTCTCGGAGATGCACCTCTACCCCTGTGCCTATAACGCCATCTACAATGTCACCGACGACAAGCGCGAAGACGGTCGCCTCACCCTCAACATGGTGCTTGTCCAGCGCAGCCAGGACGTCTTGGCCGCCAACAACTGGAACGTCTGTCAATACGCCCTGCTGCTCATGATGGTGGCACAGGTCAGCGGCATGGTTGCCGGCGAGCTGGTGCACATGATCGCCGATGCCCACATCTACGACCGCCACGTCGACATCGTGCGCGAGCTAATCGCGCGTCCCCAGCATCCCGCGCCGCGCGTGCGCCTCAATCCCGAGGTCACGGACTTCTACGCCTTCAGCACCGAAGACCTCATCGTGGAGGACTACGTAACCGGGCCGCAGGTCAAAAACATCCCTATCGCCGTCTAGCGGCGCATCCCAAGGAGGACCCATGAACGCCATCGTCAGCGTCACGCGAGACTGGGGCATCGGACTTGACGGCGACCTAGCCGTCAACAACCGCGCCGACATGCGTCGCTTCGTCACGCTCACCTGCTCGGGCAAGCGTCCCAAGGACGCCGCCCCCGGCGAGTTGCTCGGCACCGTCATCATGGGGAGAAAGACCTTCGAGAGCCTCCCCAACGGCCCCCTCAAGGCACGCCGCAACATCGTCGTCACGCGCAATCCCGACTACGCGCCCGCAGGCGTTGAGGTCGTGCACTCCCCCGCCGAGGCGCTCGAGCTCGTGCGCGACGCCGACCCCGAGACCGTGTGGCTCATTGGTGGCGAGAGTCTCTATCGGCAGATGCTCGACCATTGCAAGGCGGTCCACGTAACCATGAACGACGTGGACGCACCCGCTGATGCCTACTTCCCCAACCTCGACACCTATGCAGACTGGGAGCTTTCCCGTGAGGAAGAGGGCGGCGTCACCGAAGCGGGCGTCCCCTTCAGCTATCGCACCTACACCCGAAGTAACAAATAACGGCTCGCGAGGGTCACTCCCCCACGAGCCGCCATACGTGCCTTCAGACGAAGAGATACCTACGTCCCGGGCTATTGTCCATCCGGGGTGGCCGCGTTGCTCGCGGCGGTAGTCTTCTCGCCCTTATCACTGTCGCTGGCCTTGCTGTCGGTATCGCTCTTGCTACTATCGCTAGTAGCCTTGCTACCAGCGTCACCCTTACCGCTATCCGCGCTCTTCTCGGCATCAGCGGCCTTCTCGCTGTCGGTAGTCGCTTCGCCTCCAGCGTTCTCGCCAGCCGTGGCAGCTTCCTCAGCATCCTCAGAAACGTCCACGTCATCCTGCTCGAAGGAGAAGGTCGCACCGCCATAGAGGGCGGAGTAGAACTCGGCATTTTGGTTCTCGTCGTCAGACGCTTCCCAAGCATCGCCATTGCGCTTGAGGTGCAGGGTCACGTCGTTCGAGGCAGGGCTGTCTGCCATCTCATCGATCTTGGCGTACAGCATCTCGAAGAGCTTTCGATACAGGCCCTGCTCGCCGGAATCCCTGTAGACCGTCAGGGCGGCCTCGGTCTCGTACCAATCGCTAAATTCCTTGAGCGCGGCCGTCATGGCATCGTCAAGGTTAACGTTAGACACCGTCAACTGGACCTCGGCGGTATCGCCGTCAACCTTGACGTCCTTTACCTCGTAGGTCAGGTGGGCGAAGGCAGAGGTCAGAAACTGCGTGACATCCAGGCCATTGGTGCTCAGCTGGGTGACGATCTTGCTGTCAACAAAGGCCGAGATGTCGTTGCCCTCCGGGTCTTGGAACACGGCAAAGGTGTTGTCCACCGTCTCGCGCACGCTCTTCTCATCTTTCGACACGAAGTCACAGGCCCCCAGGCTAACGGCCAAGAGCAAGGCCACAAGCAGGGCAAGCAGCGAACGACCGCGCTGATTTCGCTTTGCCATATCCAACCTCCAACGAACAGGTAAACACTGCCTGTCTAGCTTAACAAATCGCCCCGCAGCTCATATCCGCCCACAAACGTTCACGCCTTACCTGCACAAGCCGGCCTCAAGACGCATGATGAACTCGCGCGGATCATCCACAGGAGACGCCTCCAGCGAGCGCCAGTCCTTCTCCCCCAGCAGCCGATAGCTCACACGAGGGCCAAAGCCCCCGGTCAGGGTACGTGCGGCGACCTCGAAGGACATATCGGCCTTCAGACCCGGGTAACGCAGCTCGCTCACGCGAGGATGGCAAGCGAGGTAGCTGGCGACTACCTGTGCCGTGTCGCTCGCCTGGCGCCAGGAAGCCTCGCGACCATCAAGGCTGGCGAGAAGAACGGCGGCTCGCTCCTCGTCCACAGGCGAAAGACCGGCAGCAAGCTCGCTCGCCGCGTCCGCGAAACCCACAAGCGTGACATCGGCATCAAGCGGCTCCACGCTGAGCGTGGCTCCCAGACGCACGGCTGCACAGCCCGCCCAGGTCGGTAGGCTGTTATCCACCACAAGCGTCCAGCCTTCATCGTGCGCCGCTCGTCCGAGCGCCCTCAGGTCCGGGCAGGTCACGGGAACTGACGAGAGCGGCTTAACCAGGCGCGCCTGCGAAGGAAGTGCCAGGGCCTCGAGCGCCCGCGAGAAGGACAGACCGCACACGACCACGCGTTGAGCTCCCAATCGTCGTGCAAGCACCCGCTCGAGTTCGTTCATGCTCGCTCTCCCCTCTCATAACAACGGACCCGGGCCTGCGACAGATCGCAAACCCGGGCCCGCTTCTCAAAACGTTCTCAGAACGCCTTAGCGACGCTCGGCAATCTCGGCCGTGATCTGAGCCACGAACTCGTCAAGCGAGCGCTGCTCGGTCTCGTTGCTGCGATCGCGAACGCTGATGAAGCCGCCGTCGCGCTCCTTCTCGCCCAGGATGAGCATGTAGGGAACGCGGTCGATGGCACGAGCCTCGCGGATCTTGTAGCCGATCTTCTCGTCGCGCTCGTCGACCTTCACGCGAATGCCGGCCTTACGCAGCGCGTCGCCGACCTCCTGCGCGTAGGCACGGGTCTTCTCGGAGACGGGAAGGACCTTGACCTGGCAAGGCGACAGCCAAGTGGGGAACTTGCCCGCGTACTGCTCGGTCAGCATGCCGATGAAGCGCTCGAAGCTGCCGAAGCCGGCGCGATGGATCATGATGGGGCGGTGCTTCTCGCCGTCGGCACCCGTGAACTCGAGCTCGAAGTTCTGCGGAAGCTGGAAGTCGAGCTGGATGGTGCCGCACTGCCAGGTACGACCCAGGCAGTCCTCCAGGTGGAAGTCGATCTTGGGGCCATAGAAGGCGCCGTCGCCCTCGTTAAGGATGTAGTCGACACCCATGGAGTCGAGCGCCTCCTTGAGGCCAGCCTCGGCCAGCTCCCAATCCTCGTCGGAACCCATGGAGTCCTCCGGACGGGTGGAGAGCTCGACGTGATAGGGGAAGCCGAACTGCTCGTAGTAGGCCGTGATGAGGTGGGCCGTCTCGGTGACGAGCTCGCTGATCTGGTCGGGACGGACGAAGAGGTGGGCGTCGTCCTGGGTGAAGGCACGCACGCGGAAGAGGCCGTGCAGGGCACCGCGCAGCTCGTGGCGGTGGTCAAGGCCGGCCTCGGCAAGCTTGAGCGGCAGGTCGCGATAAGAACGCGGCTTGGACTTGTAGATGAGGCAGGCGCCCGGGCAGTTCATGGGCTTGACGGCGTAATCCTCCTCATCGATCACCGTGGTGTACATGTTTGCCTTGTAGTGGTCCCAGTGACCGGAGGTCTCCCACAGCTTGCGCGAGAGGATGACAGGCGTCTGAACCTCCTCGTAGAGGTAGGCGGCCTGCATCTCGTGCCAGTAGTCCATGAGGGAGTTCTTCAGGCGCATGCCGTTGGGCAGCCAGAAGGGGAAGCCCGGGCCCTCGTCGACCATCATGAAGAGCTCCATCTCCTGGCCGATGCGACGGTGGTCGCGCTTCTTGGCCTCCTCGAGGAAGGCAAGGTGAGCCTCAAGCTCGTCCTTGGAAGCGAAGGCGATGCCGTTGATGCGGGTGAGCATCTTGTTCTTGGCGTCGTTCTTCCAGTAAGCGCCCGAGACGCCCGTGAGCTTGAAGGCCTTGACCGCCTTGGTGTAGCACACGTGGGGGCCGACGCACATGTCGACGTACTCGCCCTGCTTGAAGAAGGTGATGCGAGCATCCTCGGCAAGGTCGCCGATGTGCTCAACCTTGTACTTCTCGCCACGCTCCTGCATGTGGGCGATGGCCTCCTCGCGCGGAAGCTCGTAGGTCTCGAACTTGAGGTTCTCCTTGGTGATCTTCTTCATCTCGGCCTCGATCGCGGGGAAGTCATCCTCGCTGATCTTGACGCCCTCGGGAAGGTCGATGTCGTAGTAGAAGCCGTTATCGGTAGCAGGACCGTAGGCAAAGTCAGCCTCGGGATACAGACGCTTGATGGCCTGGGCCAGGATGTGCGCCGCGCTGTGGCGAATGACGTGGGTCTCCTCGCCCTCGGGGCACTCGTCCACGTGGCCGTCGTTGTACAGGATCTTCATGAAGTTCTCCTCAGTAAGGTAGTTGGTGCCTGAACGATTATCGCAGATGAAGCGCCTTTAGATAAGGGGCTTACAAAAAAAGAAGCGACTGCCGCCCGGCCTCCTCGCCGTCCCCGGCACCCTCAGCCATTTTGTGACAAAAACGGGCTCGGAATGTCACAAAATGGCTGGTTGGCACCCTGGCCATCAGTTGGACTCCCCAACCATTTTGTGACCTTTCAAGCCCGTTTTTGTCACAAAATGGTTGGGGGACAGTCGTTCCGAGTGGAAGCCAAGTCAAAAGAAAAGCGCCCCGGAGGGCGCTGGAGTATCGCTTATGCGAGAAAACCTACTGGATGCGGGTGCGGCAGTAGGGGCAAACCTTCCAATCCGCGTTCAGCGGGCGATGGCAGGTCGGGCAGACGTTGCGCACCTGCGTGTTGCAGATCGGGCAGACGATGAAGTCGCGGTCGATCGGGGCGCCGCACTTGGGGCAGATGCCGTAGTGCGAAAGCTGATGCTCACGAAGGGCGATGTCAAGGTCCTGCTCCTCACGGTCAACGAGGTAGGAGCTGGGACGCAGGATGACGTAAGCGAGCAGACCCACGATAGGAATGACGGAGATGACGGCCCACAGCCACCAAGGCTCGGCACCACGGCGTTGGGCATCACGGATGACGTACACAATGGAGAGCACGTACAGCATGATGACGCAGGCAACCATGAGGTAAAGGACCATGCGGACCTCAGGGGTGATGAGCTGATCAAAAAGTTCTGACATGGTTCAGTATCTCCTTAGCAAACGGCTCTCGGGTGTCTGGTCTGGCCGCTTTAGTACACCTACAAACATGAGTGATTGTAGCAGAGCAAAAGGTATCTGGTGCTTCTCGACCGTTATAACATAGGCATGGCATTCTAGGCACACAAGGAGAAGAACGAGCCCCCGAACTTACTATGCCTTCCGTAAGAGGTCATTACTGGTTGGCGTTCGGATACCAGTAATTCAAGTCGACGCTCCCCTCGACTCCCTCTATGCTGCCCTCGTGGTCGTACTGCCAGCAATTGCAGCTCACGTCACAGCTCTCACCAAACTGAGCCACCCACTTTGCCCAATCATCGAAGGCGGGGTCCGTCAGGTAGTTCTCCCACCAGCTCAGGCTTGCATATACGCCGGGCTTCCAGCCTGCCGAGGCCACGCGTCCGCAGAAGGTGCTAGCAATCTTGGTGAGCAGAACTCCCGTTGAGGGGTCATCAAGCTTCTCCCACTCGAGGTCGAGAAAAACCGGCAGCGTCGGATTGCAGCCCTTGAGCTGGTCACAGACATACTCTGCCTCAACCGCGGCATTCCAGGCATTGATGGCCGTAGAGTAGAAGTAGACGCCGTAGGGAATCCCCAAGCGCTCGCACTCCTGCACGTTGCGCTTGAACTGCTCGTCTTCGTAGAGCGATTCGCTCTGCTCGTAGGTGCCGCCGATTCGCAGGATCGCGAAGTCAACCTTGTCCTTGACGGTGTCCCAATCGACGGTTCCGCTCCACTCGCTCACGTCAATGCCAACCAGGCGCTCATCGGATCTGCCGTCGCACCAGTCGTCAAAGGAGAAGGACCTCATGGGCTCTCGGCTAATGGGAAGGAAGACGCCATCCAGCTCGGCAGCTAACGGCTCTGAGGTCTCATCGGGCAGGTCAACGACGCTGTCGGACTCGGGGTCTACCCACTGCGTACAGTCGGCCACGGAACCTTGGTCAACCTGCGTTCCGTAGACCTCCTCTTCCTTGTGGGAGTGCTTGCACAAGAAGTGAGCTTGACCAAACGCGATGTCAGGCAGTCCGCACAACAAGACGCTGATGATGCTCACCAGTGCGAGCGTGCACATAAACAATCGACTGCTTGCTCTTCGCATGTAATCGCCTCTCGACGGCCTACAATTTCGCCGAAAGAACAATAAACGGAGATAGACGGCGTGGCAAGACACGTCACCGGAAAACAAACTTTCAACGCAAGCTTGAGGGTTTAGGGGCGAAGCAGGCCCACGACCTCCCCCGCCAGCGTGATAGAGCCACAGGCAACGTAGGACTGCTCGTCTAACGCCGCCATCGCCTCGCGCACGGTTGGGTAGACACCACCCACTTTGGCACCCTGCTTACGGAAGAGCGCGGCAAGCTCGTAAGCATCGAGCGCTCGTGGCGAGCTGGTCTGGGTCACGTAGACTTCTGGGAATTCGCAGCTCAGAAGGGCAACCATGCCGGCGCAGTCCTTGTCCGCAAGCGCCGCACAGAGAAGGACCGGTCGCTGGGACGGGTCGTCTCCGCAGACATCGCGCACGGCCGTGATAAAGGTCTCGACCGATTGCGGGTTGTGGCAGGCATCCACAAGGATGGGCGGGTCGGGACGGAGCAAATCGAAGCGACCCGGCGTGGGACAACGAACGATCGCGTTATAGAGGTTCTCCTCGTCAAGCGGACGGGCAAGAAACTCCTCGGCAAGCGTGACGGCACAGGCGATGTTGGCAGCCTGATAGGCGGGCTTCAGGGCCGCAAGCTCGAGATAGGTCGAACGAGGCGTCGTGACGTTGAGCTCAAGCGGAAAGCCCAAGCGAGAAGGGCGCTTGGTTATCTCGTAGCTCGCATGCGGAAGGTCGGCGTGCTCGCGTGGAATGCCGGGGTGCATCTCGCCCTTGGCGTCATCCAAGACGCTCGGGCGCAGCAGTACCGGACGCGTACCCACCGAGACGCACTGCTCGAGAAAGACGTCCTCCACGCTCTCAGGCGTAGCCGTGCCCACACCGAGCACGCAGGAACGGCCGGGCTTGATGATCGCGGCCTTCTCGCCTGCGATGGCCTCGAGGGTATCGCCCAGCACGTGCGTATGGTCAAGACCGATACCCGTGACCGCGACGGTTCGGATGGAAGAGACGGCGCTCGTCGCGTCCCAGCGGCCTCCCATGCCACACTCAAGCACGGCCACATCAACGTCGGCTTCGGCAAAGGCGACGCAGGCGGCCACCGTCAGCAGGTCAAACTCGGTGATGTCATAGGGACGCTCCCCCGCCTCGCTGCGTCGCGCGTTCACGCGCTCGCCGGCGACGGCAGCTGCGGCAATGCCGCGCGCGAAGGCCTGCTCGCTCACGGGAGCTCCGTCAACTTCCATGCGCTCGGTATAGCTCACCAGCTCGGGACTGGTATAGAGGGCAACGTGCAGCCCTTCCTCCCGCAAGATCGCGGCGGTGTAGCGCGTGGTGGAGGTCTTGCCGTTGGTACCCGCCACCTGAATGGCCTCAAAGTGCTGGTCGGGGTTGTTGAGCTCGGCCAGCATATCGACCACGGTCTCAAGCAAGGGACAAATGCCAAACCTCAAGGCCGCATGCAGGCGGTCAAGCGCTTGGTCGTAGTCCCAGGCAGGGATCTCAAAAGGAAGCCGATAGCTACTCATCGCTCATCACGTCCATAAGCGAGCAGGTACAGACCCGCAAAGACCACCGAGCCACCGATGATGTTGCCGATTGTCGCTATGCCGATGTTGGTGCAGATGGCGCCAAGGCTCACGACGTCGCCCGGGGCGTGCAGCAGGGCGGCGTAGGGCAGGAAGAACATGTTGGCCACGCAGTGCTCGAAGCCGCAGGCGACAAAGGCGCAGACGGGCATGGCGACCGCCGCGAGCTTGTCGGTGACGGTCTTGCCGGCAAAGCCCATCCACACGCCCAGGCAGACGAGGACGTTGCACATGAGCGCACGGAAGAAGAGGGCATCCGGCATGGTCGCGAGCGTGCACTTGGCGGTGGCGACGGCTAGGGCCGCATCCCCCACCGCGCCACCGTTGAGGCCGGCGAAGTTCGCCATCTTGAGGAAGAAGGCCAAAAGCAGCGCACCGCAGAGGTTGCCCGCGTACACCACGGCCCAGTTTCTCAGAATCGCCGGCCAGCCATAGGACCCACGAAACTTGCCGATGATCAGAAGGGCGTTGCCCGTGAAGAGCTCGGCTCCCGCAACGAGAACCGCAAAGAGGCCAAGGCTGAAGACAAGGCCGCTCAGCAGGGCCGAAGCAGCGAAGGAAAGGGAGCTGTCGGCCTTCACGATCAGCATGAACATACCGCCCATACCGATGTAGAGGCCGGCAAGCACGCTCAGCGCGAACAGGCGTACAAGCGGCATCGTGGCCTTGGCGGTGCCGACCTCGACAGCCTTCTGGAAGATCTGGGCGGGTGCGAGGGCAATGGTGGAGGAACAGTCCTGCTGGGACATGGATTTCTCTCGATTCTGCTTCTGGAGGCGAGGGGCCTCGTTCTTCTCGTTGGGCTATGGCACATCAAGCAAAGCCGGTGCCAAAAGGCCCCGCTTACAGGCCAATCAGTCGCAAGGCTTCCTCACGCGTCTTGAGGTCTTGCTTGAACCAGCCACGCACGGCAGAGGTCACCGTGGTCGAACCCACGCTCTTGATGCCGCGCATGCTCATGCAGGAATGCTCTGCCTGCAGAACAACCAGCACACCCCGTGGCTGAAGCCTGAGCTCTATGGCATCGGCGATCTGCTGGGTCAGGCGTTCCTGCAGCTGCGGACGACGGGCGTAGCCCGAGACGCAGCGCGCGAGCTTGGAAAGACCCGTGATGCGCCCGTCGCGATGTGCGCCTTGCCCGTGAAGGGCAGCAGGTGGTGCTCGCACGTCGAGTTGAAGGGGATGTCGCGCACGATGACCATGTTGTCGTTGCCCGGCTCGTTGAACTGCTTGAGCAGATGGAGGCTCGGATCCTCCTGCATGCCGCCGAAGATCTCCTCGCAAGCCCTCGCCACGCGGCCCGGCGTTTCGAGAAGCCCTTCGCGATTGGGGTCCTCGCCAATGGCGAGAAGAAACTCGCGGACCGCAGCCTCAACGCGGCCTTGGTCGAGGGCGGAGTAACCCTCGTCCTTCAAGATGCTATCGTCTGACATGCCCCCACCTTTCGCTTGCTGCGGCCCTGTGCACCCGCGCTTGAAAAACTACCTGTTGGCCTGACGCTCGGCCGCGAGCACCACGTGCTTGGCCAGGACGGCCGTCGTAACGGAGCCCACGCCACGGGGAACCGGCGTGATGGCGTCAACGATAGGCTCAACTGCGTCAAAGTCGACGTCGCCGCAAAGACGACCGAGCTCTTCGTTCCAGTTGATGCCCACATCTACGATAACCTGTCCCGGAGCGGCGTGCTCGGCTCCAAAGGTGCCGATGAAGCCCGTGGCAACCACCACGATGTCGGCGTCGCGGCACTCTTTCACGAGGTCCTTCGTGCGCGTGTGGCAAATCGTCACCGTCGCGTTGCGCGTGAGCAGCATCATGCTCACCGGCTTGCCGATCACGAGGGAGCGGCCGATAACCGTAATGCGGGCACCGGACAGCTCGTAGCCGTAATGCTCAAGCAGCTCAAGAACGGCCTCGGCCGTGCACGGGGCAAAGCCCACCGGACGGTTTGCCAGCACGCCGTAGAGCGAACCCCGCGTAATGCAATCAACGTCCTTCTCCGGATCGAGCGCCTCGCAGGCCGCGACCTCGTCAAGGGAGTCCGGCAGCGGCCTGAACATGAGGCAGCCGTGGATGGAGGGGTCCTCGTTGACCTGCTCGATGGTGGCAATCAGCTCCTCTTGGCTACAGTCCGCGTCAAGCAGGAATCGACTCACCTCGATGCCGACCTTCTCGCAGCGCTTGAGCGCACCGCGCTCGTAGGAGAGGTCGTCGGGACGCTCGCCAACGCGAATGATGGCGAGCTTGGGAACAATCTGCTGCTCAGACAGGCTCTTGACCTTGCGCGAAAGGGTCTCGGTCAGCGCATCGGCAACCGGCGCCCCCAGAAGAAGCTTGGCCATATGAAATACCTCCCTCACGATGGGGCTTCCCCATCACGAAACTCCTTGGAACCAGGCCTCGCTAGCCGCGAATATGCGTCATGACCGAAGCGGCGCAGGCTTCGGCGCGCGGGATGTAGCTGGCGAGAAGATCATCGCACTCGGCCTCGAGCTTCTGCGCGAAGTCGCGGTCCGCAAGCGTCTTGGTGTTCACGAAGACGTTGAGGCTCGCGGCCTCGAGTGCCGCGCGACACAGAAGCGCGCCACAACCCACGTCGGAGAGGAGCATGCGGGAGCCCTTCTCCCCCATCTCCTCGAGAAGGGCGATGGCGCGGGCGATCTGGCGCATCATCTCGACCGGAGCGACGCAGGCACCCTTCGTTGCCTCTTCCAGCACCTGGGCGCGCGTCGGGTCGTCCTTGGGAATGCCGTAAGCCTTGGCCAGCGGAGCGAAGGCGTCGGCATCCTCGTCGATGAGCTGCAGAAGGCGCGTGCGGATCTCCTCGCCCTCGTCGAGCATGCGGCGGATGTCATCCTCAACGTCGGCGTAGCGCTTCTTTCCCGTGGTGAAGTTGCCCACCATGGAGCCCAGGGCCACGCCGAGGGCACCCACGAGTGCCGCCGCGCCGCCGCCACCTGGAACCGGCTCCTGAGCGGCCAAGACCGCGGCGAAATCCGAGCATTTCATCTCAACAAGACTCACAGCAACGTCTCCTTCCGAGAAAGAACCATCTCAGCTGCACGAGAAAGACCGTAAGCTTGGCTTTCCGATCGAGCACGGAAAGCCGAGCAGTGCGAAGGCGATAGCCTCGCCCGAAAAGCTAGAACAGGCCGACGATCTTGCCGTCCTCGGTCACGTCGATCTTCTCCGCGGCCGGAACGCGCGGAAGACCAGGCATGGTCATGATGTCGCCCGTGAGCGCCACGATGAAGCCCGCGCCGGCGGAGATCTTGAGGTTGCGCACGGTGAGGCGCCAGCCACGCGGAGCGCCGAGCTTGTTCTGATCGTCCGTGAAGGAGTACTGGGTCTTGGCCATGCAGATGGGAAGGCCGCCGAAGCCCTGCTCCTCGAGCTGCTTCATCTGGTTGCGAGCCGGGCCAACCAGGTCGACGCCATCGGCGTGGTAGACCTTCGTGGCGATGTCGTTGAGCTTCTCCTCGATGGACTTGTCGAGCTCATAGCTGAAGCGGAAGTCGTTCGGCTGGTCGCACAGGCGCACGACCTCGTCCGCGAGGGCACGACCGCCCTCGCCACCCTTGGCCCAGACCTCGGAGAGCGCGACGTTCACGCCGAGCTCGCGGCACTTGTCCTCGACGAGCTTGAGTTCGGCGGCGGTGTCGGTCGGGAAGGCGTTGATGGCCACGACGCAGGGCAGGCCATAGACGTCGCGGATGTTGGAGACGTGCTGCAGGAGGTTGGGCAGGCCCGCCTCAAGCGCCTCGAGGTTCTCGGAGGTGAGCTCGTCCTTGGCGACGCCGCCGTTGTACTTGAGGGCACGCACGGTAGCCACGATCACGACCGCGGAGGGAGTCAGGCCCGTTGCGCGGCACTTGATGTCGAGGAACTTCTCGGCACCGAGATCGGCACCGAAGCCCGCCTCGGTCACCACGTAGTCGGCCATCTTCATGGCCGTGGTGGTGGCCATCACGGAGTTGCAGCCGTGGGCAATGTTGGCGAAGGGGCCGCCGTGGACGAAAGCGGGGTTGTTCTCGAGGGTCTGCACCAGGTTGGGCTTGATGGCGTCCTTGAGAAGGGCCGTGCAGGCACCCTCTGCGTTGAGGTCGCTCACCGTGACGGGCTTGCGGTCATAGGTGTAGGCAACGACCATGCGACCCAGGCGCGCCTTGAGGTCCTCGAGGCTCGTGGCCAGGCAGAAGGCAGCCATGACCTCGGAGGCGACGGTGATGTCGAAGCTGTCCTGGCGCGGCACGCCGTCGGGGATGCCGCCCATGCCGTCCACGACGTTGCGCAGCTGGCGGTCGTTCATGTCGACGCAGCGATGCCAGATGACGCGACGCGGATCGATGTTGAGCTTGTTGTCCCACTTGATGGAATTGTCGAGCATGGCGGCGATGAGGTTGTTGGCCGCGCCGATGGCATGGAAGTCGCCCGTGAAGTGCAGGTTGATGTCCTCCATGGGAACGAGCTGGGCATAGCCGCCGCCCGCAGCGCCACCCTTGACGCCAAAGACGGGGCCCAAGGAGGGCTCGCGCAGGCAGAGCATGGTCTGGCGGCCGGTGAGGTTCATGGCGTCAGCCAAGCCCACGGAGGTCGTGGTCTTGCCCTCGCCCGCGGGCGTCGGGTTGATGGCGGTCACCAGGATGAGCTTCGCCTTGGAGGGCAGGTCCTTCATCGTGTTGATGTCGACCTTGGCCTTGTACTTGCCGTAGTGCTCAAGCTGGTCTTCAACGAGACCCGCCTTCGCGGCAACCTCGCTCACGGGCAACATGGTCGCTTCCTGCGCGATCTCGATATCGCTCTTGTACTCAGCCATCAGCACTCCTTTGAATAGGTCAGGGCCCATGCCCTCCTCCAACACGATTCACCATTGTCCACATATCCAGGGCATGGGCACGGCGCGTTTCCCAACGGAAAAGAAACTCACAATCCACCACAAAAGCCCCACGACATAAAGACTGAAAGCGATGAAGCGTGGCGCGGGACCTTGAGATGGATTTGAGCGCCTCTCGAGAAGGACGAGTGCAAACTCCTCGTTCTGGGCGGAGTGCTTTTGACCAGTCGGTTAACGCTGGCACACGACCGGCGCTTTCGCGTTATTCTCGCTTGCAGGTTACGCGACAACGAGGGGAGCTCCATGCAAGACGACAACTGCATCTTCTGCAAGATCGCAAAGGGAGAGGTGCCCACCAACAAGGTCTACGAGGATGACGTGTGCATCGCCTTCCGCGATACCGAGCCGCTTATGCCCACGCATGTGCTCATCATCCCCAAGGACCACTATCGCGACATTGCCGACAACGTGCCGCCCGAGATCCTTGGCCACTGCTTCAGCGTGGTGAAGACGATTGCGGAGCAGGAGAAGCTCGACAACGGCTTCCGCATCCTCGTCAACACGGGCGACGACGCGAGCCAGAGCGTCAAGCACTTCCACATCCATATCCTCGGCGGCGGCCATATGCCGCGCCCGAACGACCAGGACTGGGGCGAGTTCGCCACCAACGCGAGCAAGTTCCACTAAGGAACTCGACTGGCTACCACAGCTTCGCAACGCTCAGGGGGAGCCTCCCGAGCGCCTTTCCAGAGCTGACCTCTGGCAGGCGCTCGGGAGGCTCCCCCATTTCAAGGGCCTATTTGGGCCCGAGGCGCAAACGCAGGCGGCGATTAGGACCAGTCGGAAGGCACGAGCTCTCCCCCATGGGCAGCCAGCGACTCAAGCACCTCGGCAACGCCGTCATCCGAGCAGGCGCCGATGACATAGCGAGCCGCCTCCCGCGCCTCCTCGAGACCGTCTGCCGGGCAGAAGGTGTTGGTGAGCGTTCGCAGCATCGTGAGGTCGTTATGGGAGTCGCCAAAGTAGGCCACCTCATCCGGGCTCACCCCAAGGTGCTTCTCGATAACCGGAAGGGCGCTCAGCTTTGACCAGCCCTTCTCCACGACATCAAAGTCCTGGGGAGCGGAACGCAAGAAGTCGAGTCCCGGGCAGGCCGCAGACAGGCGCTCGTGGAGCTCGTCCGCCTCGATCTGGGCCTCGTCAAAGAGGATGGCCGTCGTAGAGATTCCCTCGGGCGGAATCGGGAAGTTGCCACCCGTAAAGCTCCTGCCCGACTTGGCAACGAGGCGCTCGAGCTGCTCCTCCGTCACGCCCGTGGTGCCAAACTCCGGTCTGCCATGCCCGCTCTCGTCAGTCGGCAGATAGAAGTAGAGAACCGCGCCGGGAATATCGAGCAGCACGCGCGAAAGCTCACAGAGCAGGTCGTAGGGCATGAGCCGACGAAACACGAGCTCCCCGTCAACAAAGACATGCTTGCCGCCCGCGAGGATTCCCGTCGAGACACAGCTCTCGTCACCCTTGAAGTACTCCACCAGCTGGGCGTGCTCGCGGCCGCTCGACGGACCGAAATGGATGCCCGCATCAGCCAGGGCGTGGATCGCGTGAATTGTCCTGTCAGACACGCAGTCCTGCCCAAAGGGAACGATCGTCCCGTCCATATCGCACAGCACAAGCTTGATGGCCATTCATCCATCCTTTCAAGAAGGGTCACGATTGAGAAAACGGCAGCATTGTCCCTCATGGACAATGCTGCCGCAAATGGTTGCTAAAAGTTGGCGTCCTACAGGTCCTTCTCGTCAACGGAAAGCGTCTTGGGATCGTCCAAGCCCGCGATGACCTTCCCGACGGAAGAGACGTCCGCAAGTTCCGCCTCGCGCTTCTCAAGCCAACGCTCAAGCTGAATCTTCAGGAAGGCTGCGGACGGAACGGAAACGAGCATGCCGGCAAGTCCACCAATGCTACCACCCACGATCAAGGCGATCACGACAACCAGGGGATGCACCTCAACGGTATGCGAAAGCAGGCGCGGATTGATGAAGTTGGCATCGACGAACATGATGATCGAGAGCGCGATGAGACCGGCAATGAGCCTTCCGACATCACCTTCGGCCAGGCAGATGAGGATGGTCGTGAGGAAGCCCACGGGACCACCCACGTAGGGAATGAGATTGCCAAGGCCGGTAAACAAGCCGATGAGCGGGCCATAGGGAACGCCGATGATGGAGTAGATGAGCGACGTCAGGGTGCCCACGGTAAGGGCGTCGACGAACTGCCCGCGGATGTAGCCGCTGAAGGCATTGTTGGCATCCTCGATGTAGGTGCTCAGGTCGGGACCAAGGTACTCACCGAAGCAGGCGTAGAACACGCGCTTGACGTACTGCCAAACGCGTTGTCCGTCCAGCAAGAAGTAAATGGCGAAGATGATGGAGAAGATGATGCGACTGAAGACGTTCGTCACCTGGCCAAAGGTGCTAAAGAGCTTGGAGGTGTTGCTCATATCGGTAAGGCCGAACTGCTCAACAAGCTTGAGGATGTTCTGACCGAGCTTCGTGATGTCGCCCTCGGCGTTGGCCCACATCTCACGCAGGGTGTCAAAATTGACGCTCTCGAGGCTATGGGTAATAACGATCACCAAGGTAAAGGCGAAGGCGAGGACAATCAGCAACACTCCCACGACGGTAAGCGCCACCGAAACATTAAGGCGGCTCCTGGGATTGTCAACCATGACATTGTGTTCCTCGAGCCAGTCAGAGAGCCTTCGGACAAGCGGCAGCAAGAGGTAGCAGATGAGGGCGCCGTAGACAATTGGCGCACCGACGTCGGTAATCAGGTCCCAAGCCTTGGAAAAAAAGCCCCCCGAATTGATCAGTACGAGGGCTAATGCAAGCGTCACCAAGACGGTAACCGAACTATAGGCGCAGATCTTCACATACTTGGAATCGTATTCGAGCCGCTTCACGTGAGGTCTCTTTCTCTCAGAGAGCTTTTGCTATTCCGTATAATACGCAATTGCAAAGCGCCTCTCTAC
>CAJOKK010000048.1 GCA_905235165.1 uncultured Atopobiaceae bacterium
CTCGCTCCCGCCGCGCCTGCGCTCCTCACTGCCACAGAATGTTCGCACAGGGCCCTCGCCGCCCCTCGGCCGGACCGAGCCCTATCTCCCGCCTGGGTCAGGGGCTTTCGCGGCCGCCGGCTCGATCGGGGCACCCCATAAAAAGGGGCGCCTCCCTCGTTGGGAAGCGCCCCTTTACCTTACGCACTTAGTTTGTGGATGAGACTACTTCTCGTCCTTCATGACGCGGCAGCGCAGCAGCACACCGACGGCAGCGCAGATGAAGCTGGCCACGACCAAACGCTCCATAAGAACATAGGAGGCAGGGTCATTAGTCTTTGGGAGGGCCTTTTTCTTTGCGTTGGTAGCCTTGCTCGTACTTGCGGCCTTGCTCTTGCTAACGGCCTTCTTGTTCGCCTCTTTCTCTGCGGCCTTCTTGGGGGAAGCGGGATTGCCCGGCACCGCCTTCTCGCCGATGGTGAGCGTGCCCTCCTCGAAGGTCACGAGATAATTGCCCTGCTCAGCCTCACCAGCCGCCGTGATCTTATAGGAACCGGGCTTCTCGCCGGCAACGCGAGTCAGCTCGTAGGCAACGGTGTCGGAAGCAATCGTACCCTCAACCGTGGCGGTAAGCTCGGGATCAGCCTCACCGTATGCCTTGGTCTTGTTGTCGGCCTTCACCTTGACAGCCTTGGGTGCGATGGCGAAGGTCAGCTCGGTGCTGCCCTCATACTTGCCCAAGCCCGTGACCGTCACCTTGGCGGTACCGGCGTTCACGTTGTCCGCATAGGCGAGCTCATAGTCGACGCCACGCTCAAGCGCTTCGTTGCCGAGGGAAACCATGACGGAAGGCTCAAAAGCAGAGCCGTTGAAGGTCTGATCGGCAAGCCCAGAGAAGGAAAGCTGTGCGACGTTACCCTTCTTGGAAAGCGTGTCGGCGAGGCCCTTCTCGCTTGCCCTGATCTCGTCGATGGTCATCCAGTTGGCCTTAGCGGCAGACCACCAGGTGGTGTCATCGAAGGAAATGGTGGAGAAGGCCGCCGACGCATCGAATTCGGCACCGAAGGTAACCGAGCTCAGCGCGTCGCAGCCGTAGAACATGCCATCCTTCCAGAAGGCATGCGAGCTATCCCAGCCGGAGAGGTCAAGGCGCTCAAGCGAGGAACAGCTGGCAAAGACGCTGCCCATCTGCGTCACCGAAGAGGTGTTGAAGTTCGAAAGGTCCAGCTCCTTGAGTGATGAGCAGCCCTCAAACATACGAGCGTTGTTCGTGATCGTGCCAGAGGCAAAGGAAGGGAGGCTGAGGGCAGCAAGCTTGCCACAGCCCGAGAACATGGAGTTCACGTTGGTCATCGACGAGGTGTCCCACTGAGAGATATCGAGGCTCTCAAGCGCGGCGCAGGAGTCGAACATGCCATTGGCCTTGGTCACCTTGGAGGTGTTCCAAGTGGAGACATTGGCATTCTGCAGGGCGAAGCAGCGAGAGAACAGGTACTCCGTACTCTCAAGCGAGGCGGTGTTCCAGCTGGAAAGGTCAATCGAGGCGAGCGCACCGCAGTTATAGAACATGTTGTGCATGGTCGTGACCTGGCTGGCGTCAACGCCCGCCGCTTCAAAGGACGTCATGCTATTGCAGTCGCGGAACATCTCCTCACAGTTGCTGGGCAGCTTGACGCCAGGCTCAATCTTCACGGCCGTGATGTCAGCGGCGTGCGAGCTCCAGGGGAAGCTACCAGACTTCTCTCCCATCTGGCCCGAGGTGCCACTTACTGCGCTGATGTGCAGGGTTCCATCAGAGAGGAACTCCCAGTTGGCATCACCCAACGTACCCGAATCAAGGGCCGAAGGAGCAGAGACGCCCATGGAAGCTGATGTAGAAGGGGTGGAATCGACTTCGGCAAATACCTGGGCGGGAAGCCCCGTTGAGGCAAGTGCCATGGCAAGAACAAAAGCCACGGGCTTGTGGAGCGCGTTGGAGCGACTGCTAACCGGCATAAAACCTCCCAAACGTAGGGCAAAGGCAGGTAACAACGCCCTTGCGCCACAACGTGACATCCGACTCTCATCGAGATGTCCTCTACACAAACCCGTTCACTGTATTAGATAACTGTTTATGCAGGTAATTGATTAACAAAGTGTTTTCAGGCATCAGGAAGGACCCAGGCGTTAGTGAGCCTGATACCTTTGCAGAGGATGCACGACTCGTCCCTCGGTGACCGCTCGTTGAGACGGGTGGCCTTAGCAGGAGCTCGAAAAGAGGTAAACCGCCACGGTTCCCTGGTGGCAGGTCACAGTACAGGCAGTCTCGCCCACCACATTGGAGATACCACGATCGTCGAGAAGCGCGAGTGGCTGCTGGTCAAGCTCCCAGACCGAGCCCTTCTCGCTCACGACCGTACCCTCGCGCAGGGCAATGACCGAGAAGGTGGCTCCCGGAGCCTCCATCGTCCACGAGGGCGCACCCTCGGCTGACAAGATCCTGCACTCGAAGCCCTGCTCCACCACACGCGGACATGCCTGGTCCCACTCGGCCAGAAGGCCAATGACCCCCAAGGCGTGGTCAGGACGGCCACCCGAGCAGGCAGTCAAAGTCAGCTGCAGCTGCGCACCCCGACGTTGTGCCTCGTTACGCGCACACTCGAAGGCAAGCACGAGGTCCGTCGCGTACTTCTCGCTAGAAAAACGAATGTCCGTGGAGGCAAGCTCATGGGCCCAAGCCAGCGCCTCGGAAGATGCCGAATCAGCGTCACCAACAAGGGCATCGGGGCCCACCTCCGCGCGGTGCAGCACCTCGGCACCACGATCAGCCGCAATCACATAGTCTGCGGCCTCGGCGAGCTGGCGCACGAGTGCGGAACTCGGCTCTTCAGGAGATCCTGCCACCAGAAGGACCTGCAGCGGGTTCTTCTCCCCTGCTTGGTCCGGACGAGGGCGGGCATAATCCTTGATACGCTCCAGGGAAAGCTCGCCATAGCCATGAGCCAAGATGTCGCAGTGCTGACGAAGGAAGCCCTCATCGCGGCCATCGTGGTCGTTCAGGAGCGCCACCGTGGGAAAGCCCGCGTCGTGGGCCGTGCGCACGCCGAAGGGTGCGTCTTCGAAGACCCAGGTGCTTTCGCGCTCCGTGCCCAACAGGCCGAGGGCATGGTAGTAGACGTCGGGGAACTCCTTGCCGCGACCCACATCGCTCGTGTAGATCGCATCGATGAAGAAGTGATCGAGACCATGGGCGCGCAGGCCCGCACGCAGACAGACGCCTGGCGTGGAAGAGGCCACAATCATCGGAATGCCCGCATCGGCAAGGCTCTGGAGAAACTCACGGACGCCCTCGAAGGGGTCAACGCGACTGGCATAGGCTTCGCTCACCATCTCGCAAAGCTCCTCAAAGAGGGCTTGGCCGCTCTCGCCCACACCCAGACGCTCGTGGAGCCAATTGCACTCCTCATCGGCACCCATGGGCTCGGTCTCTACGAACATCTCGTGGGTCATGACCTCGCCGTAACGCGCAATCAGCTCGGCGGGCACCTGCTCCCACATGAGCATGGAGTCAACAATGGTCCCGTCAAAGTCAAAGATCGCACCGGTGATAGGCATGATGGCTCCTTATGGTGGGGTTTCATGGTGAGTCTGCGGTCGTGGCGCAGCGCGACGCGCAAAATATGGATTCTCGCGTACAAGTTGGGTACAGTTGCTAACGCAGCCGCGACAATGCGGCACAACCAATCATGCAAAGGAAAGATGATGGCGCGTTACGATTACAAGTGTACCTCATGCAACACCGTGTTCGAAGTCGAGCACCCCATGGGCCAACGCCCTGACGTGAAGTGTCCCGAGTGCGGCTCAGCGAGCGAGCGCGTGTTCAGCGCCTCGGGCATTCGCTTCGATGGCCCCGGCTTCTATAACACCGACCGACGCAAGACCGTCAAGGCTGGCGACTCCTGCAACTGCGAGAACTGCCCCCACAGCTAGACAGCTAACGCCACGTACTGGCGCACCCCCAGCCATTCCGTGACAAAAACGGGCCGGAAATGTCACGGAATGGCGAGCGGGCCCAAGCGGGCCCCAGTCATTCCGTGACACGACACGGGACTTCTGCACTAGCAGCGCTTGAGACAGGCACAAAAGTGTCCGTCATTGCCAGCGCGCTCTGGAAGGGTCTGCAGATAGGGGTTCTTCTCGGCAAGGTGTTCAAGCTCGAAATCCTGACCCGCCTCACCTTCTAGAAATGCCCCTACCAGCTGCTCGTTTTCTTCGGGCAGAACCGAGCAGGTCGCGTATACCAGGCGTCCTCCCCTTGCCACCCGAGCTGCGGCGGCACTCAGAATCTCGAGTTGCAGCTCGCTCAAGGAGCCCGTGCCTGTGATGTCTGACTCCGCAAGCGACCAGGCAATCTCGGGATGGCGGCGCATCGTGCCCGTCCCTGAGCAGGGCGCATCCACAAACACCAAGTCAAAGGTCCCCGCTAATGCTGAGGGAAGATCGCTGCCAGCAAGCAGGCGCGCATCGAGCGCATGGCTCTGCACGTGCTCAGCAAGGCCCGCCAGCTCCATGCGTCGCGTGGCGACCTCCACCTTGAAGGGCACCGCATCCACCGCCTCAATCTGGGCAAATCCACCGCTCAGCAAGGCCTCGTTCTGGAGAAGAACGCTCTTGGTGCCACGACCCTGCCCCACTTCGAGCACGTGCTCACCAGCGCGGGCTGCCGCCCTCTGGGCCACCTCCTGCGCGGCAAGGTCAGCCACGACCACATCGACCGCATCAACAAGGCCAGACGTCGCCAAGCCAGCTGGAGCATCAAGCAGAAAGCTCCCCGCAAGCCACGTTGGACGAGGGGCCAGACCCGCCGCCTCAAGGAGCTCACAAGCCTCAGCCTCGTCATGTCGCGCACGGTTCGTCGCCACGAAGACGGGCGCGGGCTCGAGCTCTGCCAAGCAGAACTCACGCGCCGCCGCCTCACCTCGCGCCGAAAGCACGCGCTCGACCAACCAAAGCGGCAGGGCCGCTACCAAGGCAAGGTCTTCCGCGTTCACAGCACTGCCTGCATCCGCAACCCGCTCGCGCGCCTCACGCACCCTCGGACGCTCCCTCTCGAGCACCTTGCGAAGCACTGCGTTGGCCATACCCGCCGCACGCGGAGAAACAGAACGCACCAGCTCGACACCCTGGCTCACCAGGGCAGAGCCGGGCGTTTCAAGATAGAGGGCCTCGAAGGTCGCGAGCTCAAGGGCGTCACGCACGCGCGGCTCGAGCGAGGAGGGACGATTCACGTAGGCATCGATGCAGGCATCGAGCGTGCCCACCGCAGCCGTCGCTCCCAAAACGAGCCGCGAGGCAAGCGCCCGGTCTCGTGGGTCAAGCGCGGCAATCGCCTCCGAGTTACGGAGCAGGTCACGCGCATGGCCGTCACGACGACGGCGCTTAGAGAACACCGAAAGCGCAGCCTTACGCGCGGGAGCCAGACGGGCCACCTCGCGCTACACCTCGCTCCAGGTGACATCGGAACCACGCAGGCCCGCCGCCCAGGCGGAGGCGTCCATCTCGCGCTTTCCGTCGGGCTTCACGCGCAGAAGCTCGATCGCGGCATCAGAACAGCCCAGGAACAGGGCGTTCTTCTCCGCAAGAACGGCACCCTGCGCCACCTTTGCAGAAGACAGGCGAGCCTCGAGCACTCGCACCCCGCGGCCCGCGACGCTCGCGCGCGCCGGCGCGGCATCGGTCGAGGCGCACACGCGACGCACGTTGACGGCGGCACTGTCGGAAGGCACGAGGCGCATCTCGGCCTTATCGATCTTCGGGGCAAAGGTCACCAGGCTCTCGTCTTGGGAAGTCCACTCGACCGTGCCGGCCTCCATGTCGTCAAGAGCGGCAAGTAGCTCCTGCGCACCAAGCTCGGAGAGCTCATCCATCAGCTGCGCGCAGTTCTTCTCCCCCAGCTCGACCGACGCCTGGCGGCAATAGTCGCCCGCATCCATCTCCTGCACGAGCCGCATGATGGAGATGCCCACGCGCTCGTCGCCCTCAAGCACCGCACGCTGGATCGGCGCGGCACCGCGCCATGCGGGCAACAGCGAACCGTGCACGTTCACGCAGCCATAGGGGGCCAGGTTAAGCACGCGGTCGGGCAGCAGGCAGCCAAAGGCCACGACGCAGATGATGTCCGGTCGTGCTGCCTCGATGCGCTCAAAGACCTCATCGGTAATGCGCTTGGTCTCAAGCACCTCGATGCCCAGATCCTGGGCGGCGAGCTTCACCGGGGACGGCTCGAGCTTCTTGCCACGCGAACGCACTGCGTCGGGGCGCGTCAGCACCAGGCTGACCTCGTG
The DNA here is from genome assembly GCA_905235165.1 of uncultured Atopobiaceae bacterium. Classification (GTDB taxonomy): domain Bacteria; phylum Actinomycetota; class Coriobacteriia; order Coriobacteriales; family Atopobiaceae; genus UBA1367. The sequence goes on from CAJOKK010000048.1 coordinate 6,303, forward strand.
CTTCTGGGCAAGCAGACGAAGGGAGGGCACGGCAAAATCGGGCGTACCCATAAAGACGATGCGCATCGGCGCTCCTTAAGACGTTAGTGAGAAGAACGGCGAGACGAACGGCTAGTCGAGCTCGCCGGGACGGGCGCCGTTTGCCTTTGCCTTCGCCAAGTCGTTCATGGCAAGCATGCGATCGGAGGCAGAAAGGTGATCGACCATGGTCACGCCGTGCAGGTGGTCAATCTCGTGCTGCAGGCAGACGGCCAGCAGGTTGTCGCGCGCCTCATACTGCATGAGGTCGCCATCGAGGTTGCGGGCACGCACGATCACGTGGCTCGGCCTGGTGACATGCACAGAGATGCCCGGGAACGACAGGCAGCCTTCGGAGAGCTCGCGCTCCTCGCCATCGGCAACTATGATCTCGGGATTGATGAGGTAGTAGGGGTTGTGGTTCTTATCGTCGGCGTAGTCGCAGTCAATCACGACAAGCTGAACCAGCTCGCCCACCTGCGGCGCGGCGATACCGCAGCCCTCGGTGGCATACATGACCTCAGCCATGTGCTCGGCGAGCTTGCGCAGCTCGGGGGTAACTTCCTCAATGACGGCGCACTCAGTCTTCAGGCGCTCGTCGGGGGCAATAACGACCTCGTTGGCCAAATCAGCCATGGGCAGCTCCTTCTCTAGGGACAACGTTTCTATGGTACCTCACACGGAGCCGGCAACACTATTCCATCAGCAATACAGCTGAGCGTCACGAACAGACCGTTAAGCGACCGCCTAGGCAACATATGCACGTCTTACCCGAAATGAGGTTATAAAATAATCAAATAGTGTGTTGTGCCAAGGCGAACACACGAAGGGAGGGACGCATGAAATACGGCGGAAGTTCCTTTGACCGTAGGGCATCTGCACTTTGGATCGATACCAAGCGACGGCACCGAAAGAACGTCATCCTTATCTGGCTTGCGGTACTCGTCGTGGTAGCTGTCTCCCTTTCCCTCAAGCGCATAGGCATTACCAAAACGCAAAACATTCGTACCCTCGACTGCCCAGAGACACAATCAGTCGTTGCCCACCACCACACACAGGAATGCTATGACGCAGAAGGCAAGCTTGTCTGTCCTCTGCCGGAACGAGAAGTTCACGTACATGACAGCTCTTGCTACGACGAGGCGGGAGAGCTCATCTGCGGCAAGGAAGAATGCACCATCGAACACGAGCACACCGACGCCTGCTTCAAGGCGGTAGATGCCAGCGACATCGAGACGCAGCCGTCGCAAACCCCGCGCACCTTTGAGGCTGACCTCGAAACCACTAGCGAGCAGGGCGAGAAGCGCGTGGCCATGAGCGTTCGTGCCACGATTCCCGCCCAGGCGCTTCCCGCAGAGAGCTCCCTCAAGATCGAGCGCATTGGCGCCGACGCTCTTGAGAGCGAGGCTAGCGCGAAGAAGCTCGAGGCCCTCGAGGCCGCAGCCACGAAGACGGCGCTCGAGCGCATGGGAGACGATGCGAGCGTGACGGTGCTCGACTCCGCAAGGCTTTCCTTCCTTGACGAAGACGAAAAGCCGCTCGATCCCAGCGAGAAGGTCTCCCTCAGGCTTACCTGTGACGCCGTACGCGACACCGACGCCACCCAGCTGCAGCTCGTCCATATCGATGAGAAGACGGGCAAGGCCGAACTTGTCTCGCAAGTCTCAAAGGTCAACTCCGACGAGCAGGACAGCTCAACCGGATCTGAGGATACGCTTGCCTTCGACGCAGACAAGCTTGGCTACTTCGTGCTGCTCAAGGCCATTCCGGGCGAGAGCTACGAAGAGCAGCTGGCAACCATGCCCGCCCAGACCTTGGAGGGAAAGACTGACGAGGCGGCGCTTCTTGTCTATGCACCCGAGGGAGCCCTTCCCGAGGGAGCGACCATAGATCTCAAGCCCGTTGACGGCGACGCCGCCACACGCCTGGTCACCGACGCTGCCGCACGAGACGGAAAGTCAATCAACGTCAACAGCGTCGTTGGCGTAGACCTCAGCTTCCTTGCGCCCGACGGCTCCAAGATCGAGCCACTGGCTGCGGTATCCGTACGCATGAGTACGAAGGTCGTGCCCGACACCGACTCCACTCTGCTCGCACACAGAGACGGCGAGTCCCAAGCCGAGCTGCTCGATGCCTCCAGCCCAAACGACAGCGACCTTAACCTTGCAGGCGCAGAGACCGCAGATACGAACGAGGCGTCCGTCTCCTTCAGCGCCTCGGCAAGCGGCCCCTACGCCCTTGCAGAAATCGAGACGCTCACCGGTGGCGTCATCTGCGCCGACGGAGAAGCCTATCGCGTCACCGTCACCTACGACGAAACGGCTCGCATCCCCAACGGGGCCGAACTCAAGGTCAGAGAGATATCGCGCTCAGCACAGACCTACCTCGGCTACGTTTCTGCCGCAGAAGATGCCCTCGGCCTTGACGAGGGCGCTTCCACCTACGTACGCCTGCTCGACATCTCCATCACCCATGACGGCCAGGAGATCGAACCGGCCGAGGGAAGCTCCCTTGCCGTAAGGGTGGAGCTCGATGACGCCCAGGCCGACGATTATAAGGTGGTCCACTTTGCAGACGGCTCAAAGGAAGGAGAGGTCATCTCAGGCGCGGCCACCGAAGACGTCCCCGAAGGCCGTGCCATTGACTTCACCACCACGAGCTTCTCGACCTACGCGTTAATTTCCGATACACCGGGGGCGGGCGAAGACCTGGATGGAAGGACCTTCGCACTCATCAACACCTATCCAAACCCCGACCGGGCGCTCTCCTCTGAGCCCCGCAACGGCTACGCCACTACGAGGCTGGCCGAAACCCAAACCTATTTCAATCTCAATAACGCAAAGACGATTAACGAGAACGACGTGCTGCACCTATGGACCTTCGAGGCCGCCTACGACAACCAGGGACAGCGCATAGAGGGCAAGTACTATATCCATCCCGACGGCGATATGAGCCGCTATCTCAACATCACCGGCAACAACGGCAACGGCGCGGTAACGGTATCGCAGAACGCTCAGGCGCTGAACGTTAACTACGATGCCAATCGAAACGGCATGGTGCGCCTGACCAACGACAACAACCTCGCGATCAACCTCTACGGTGGTGGCAACCAGGGCTTTGGCCCCTGGAGCGACGGCAACAACAACGAATGGTTCCACCTCTACACCGTCGAAGAGATTCCCGGAAAGCTCTTCCACTCCACCCTGACCAGCGTGCAGAGGCTCGAGACGGGCGAGCTCTACCTTGTCTACCAGACGGTATACAACCCCGTGAGCGAGAAGTACGAGAGCTACGCCATCAATGGCCGCTGGCGAGCTTGTGCGCGTCTACGAGAAGGGCGAGGAGATCAGCGGCCGAAGCAGCGTCTCTCCCTTCTGGTCGTTCACCGAGTACAAAAACGACCAAGGTCTTATCAACAACTACTACGACTTCAAGAACGCTCAGGCCGACCCCTTCAACGCCAACGAGGTTACCAACAACTACCTGATGCCCATGGCAAATGGCGGCGTTGTCTCTGAGACCCTGACGGGCGTCACGCTTGATGGACGCCGCGAGAACCTCCGCGACTCCACCATCGAGGCCTGGGATGGGGCCAGCATGTCGTACTTTGGCTACCACATCGAGTTTGATGAAAACGGCATAGCAAGCTTGGTTCCTGGCACCGGAGCAACGGGATCGACCTCATGGCTCTTCGCTAAGTACAAGCCCGACGACACGACGGCGACTCTACATGAGGTCGAGACGGTCGACAGCGTTGCCATGGGCGTGACCATCAAGCTCTGGGACTTCCCAAGCGAGAATTACATCACCGGCATCATTGGTGGCAACACCTACAGAGAGGGAAACTACTACAACAATTCCGGCCTGGCGAGCCTCGTTCTTGATGACAACGGCTTCCCCACCTTCGTTGTCAACAACCAGACCCACAGTGCCTTCGAGATGTTTGACAATGGCAACAACTACCTCGGTGAAGCCAATAACCTGTTCATCAAGAACCTGTATGACCAGACGGACTTCCTGGAGTACAGCTGCTTCAACAACTTCGCCTCCTACGACCAGCAAAACCAACGATTCAAGGTCTACGACGAGCTCGGCGTTCCCGCAAGCGATAACAGCAAGTGGCACTGGCGCGGTAACTTCTACCCGCTCAACGACCTCAATCCAAACGGCATCTCGGGCAATCGCAACTGGATCGACAACAACGGAGACAATCTCGACCCCGACGACACGAAGAACGGGCTTCCCCTGCATACCTTCACCGAAGGAGCGAATAACCAATTTGGCATGACGGTTGAGTACGGCTTCATGATGCCTGAAGATGGCATGTACAACAATCAGCAGGTCATCTACAAGTTCTACGGCGACGACGGCAACTTCGCCTACATTGACGGCGTGAAGGTGCTCGACATCGGCGGCAACCATGACGCGCTTACCGGCGAGATCAACTTCTCCACCGGTGAGGTAAGCTACGGCCCCAACGCCTACCTTCCCGTGGCAGAGGGTGGCCCCCGCTCACCGCTCGCACGGACCATCGTCGAGGCGTTCTGGATGGCTCATAAGTTCCCTGACGGAACGGACTGGACCGACTGGAACGACCCAAAGGTAAGCAAGTTCTTCGTGATGCCCGCCGACTCGACCGAAGACTATCCCAAGGGAACCTTCAAGGACTTCACCTCTCACACCTTCAAGATGATCTATCTCGAGCACGGTGGTTTCGCCTCCAACCTCGAGATGCGCTTCAACCTCCCCGTCATCATTCCGGGCAACGTAGCGGTCGAGAAGCGCCTTGGAGCCGACTCCCAACAGCAATACGGATCGCGAGAGTTCCAGTATCAGCTCTACGTCAAGCCCACGGGGGCACAAGACTACCAGCTTATTGAGGGCTACGGCCCCACCCAAATCCTTCACGACGCAGATGCCGTCGAGAAGAACGGCGACCGCTCCAAACTGACCTTCGAGGACGGCATCTTCAAGCTGAAGCCAGGCCAGCACGCAGACCTCGTCTTGGCAAGCGCCGACTACGAATACATCGTGCGTGAGGTCAACATCGATTCTGATGTCAACGCCGTAATCGTGGATGACAACAAGACCGATCGGCCAGCTTCTAGCTCCTGGTCTGGCACAAGCGTCGCTTCTGCGGAAGGCAACACTCCGCGTCTCGTCTCCCGCGTCCTGTTCGAAAACGACCTCGACACCTGCGACGTAACCATCTCGAAGGAGCTACTGCATGGTACGGCCATTGCGGGTGACCAGATGCAATATCGTCTCTGGATGGAATGCCAAGACGGCGTCCTGCGCCCTGCCAACAAGACTCCCTACACCGTTTGGAGGCTCGACGACAACGACGAGTGGGTGCCTGACCCGCAGTATGTCGATCCCGAGACGGGTCAGCCCAAGACTCTGCATTCTGGCCCCAACGGGACCTTCCTCATCGAGGTGGATCAGCTCGTAAAGATCGAGGGCATTAGCAGCGGCACGAAATACGTCGTCGTAGAGGATGTGAACCCTGATGACTATCGCTTTGAGTCGCTCGACGGCTCGAATGATTTCGACGGCTCGGTATGGGACGAGTTCATAGCGAATCGCGATCAGAACTACTGGGATTCCTATGGCCGACCTGACCTCGAGCCTGCCGATCGTCACGCCACAGGAAGGGTCGTGTATCCCGCAACCGATATCGTGGGCGTCAACAGCAACGGCATGACCTTCACGCTTCGCAACGCCGACTACCTCCTGTACGACAACCAACCCGACAGCACGCCCGGCAAGTACCTCGAGGGTTCCCACTTCAAGATTGAGCGCCAGGTCCCACGAGGTGACGGAGGGTACGAGTACGTGCCGATTGACGGCTACGAAGACATCACCGTGCCGCTTGAGGGCACGCCGATCTCCCTCAATGAGGGCATCTTCCGTGTCACTCAGCTCCAATCCCCCGATTCGTACGTCTTCATGTATCCCAATGAGGTCTTCTTCAAGGTAGACATCGACAGCATCACGGGTAACCACATGACCCTCGTCACAGAAGACGGTTCCGCACCCGGTGCCGACACCTATGAGGAATCCGCCCGCAGGCGCGTGGACGGAAGCGGCACAGACGAGGTTGAGGTCCTGATTCTTCTCAATCAGAAGACTGCCGAGCTGCCCCATGCAGGTGGTGACGGTGTACACGTCTTCCGCCTTACCGGCAGCCTGACCTGCCTCGTTGGTGCTGTCGCCTACGCCCTCATACATCGCCGCCAGCCTTGCTAGGCAAGAAAGAGCAAGCGGGCAAGAAAAGGCGGGCCAGTTCAAAGACCGGCCCGCCTTGTCAGGAGGCTGCAAACGTATGTGGACCGCTTACGCGTGGCGGTGGTGAAGCTTGGCGTATACTGCGGCGGCCAGCAGGCAGACGAACGTTCCAAGGAGTCGGAAGACGTGGATGCCGATGCCGCCGGCCTTCGGGAGCTCGCCTCCCGGCGTGTTGTAGACGTAGAGGTGCAGGATGCCGGTGTCTTGCTCCGTCCAGGCATCCACCACGCCGTCATAGCGGTCATCGGTAACGGCCTCGCCCTTGTCGTCAACAAGTTCAATCGTGCCGTC
>CAJOKK010000049.1:0-9563 GCA_905235165.1 uncultured Atopobiaceae bacterium
TTTTTGACTCATTCTGTTCGCCAGCGAACAGAATGAGTCAAAAAGGACTACGGTAACTGACTCACTCTCACCGCCCGCCCGGCATCAAAAGTGAAATGAGTCAAAAAGGCCTACGGTAAGTGACTCACTCGAAAGATCTTTGGATCAACTCGCCCAGCTCATCCTCGAGGCCTGCTTCCTCCTGCTCCCAGGCGTCGACCGGCCAGACTTCCACGTGATCGCCATTGCCAATGACTACCACGGACGCACCATCGCACAGGCCCAGCAAGGAGAACTCCCGCTCCGTCATTGAAAACACTCCCCCACGCACCATCGGAAGGTGGGGCGTCGCCACCATGCGCTCCCATTGCTCACGGGCAAAATCCTCATCGGCCAAGCCATCCCTCACGGAACCCACCAGATCGGCGACTGCGGCCCTCAGATTGTTAAGGGAATACACCTGCACAAATCTGTCTCCATCGCGCGGAGGAAGGTATACGACATCCTCCTGCTCAGACGAGAAGAAAGGTTCAAGAGAGACGGACAGGGAACCCTGATCTCGTGTGGAGGCGTGCAGCTCCGTCATCGTTGAGCCCAACATCGGCTGAGAAGGGCTCGTTGGAAAGACGAGGCCCCACAGGCGCTCGAGCACCAAAAGCGAGCGCGGCAGGTCGCGCATGGCCTGCTCCCAGGCCACAAAGGGCCACACGCCAGCCTTGGCAAGCGTCTCGGCCTCTTCCAGACCAAGCAGGTCGCCATCGGGCAGCTCGTCCACCTCGCCCGATGCCAGCATCTCGTTCGCCCTTTCGGCAGCACGGTTCATGCGCACAGAGAAGTCGCGTGCCAGTTGCGCGCGCCTCTCATCCGGCTTGCCCTCTCGCTCCCCCGAAAGCACGCGAAGGAGCGCTTCTCCCCCGCCCACTCCCAGACAGACAAAGGGCCCGTCGGCGGACGGCCAGCGCTTCTCGGGAGCCTTGCCACGCTCAGGAAAACGCGTGCGCAAGAGACCTTCGAGTTCGTCTCCCAGCTCACTCACCTCAAAGAGCGCCAAGACGTCCGGCACGCTCTGCGGCAAACGCTCCAGGCTACGCTCAAGCGAAGTCAGGCGAGACAAACGCCCGCCCTTCTCATCATCTCCCAGCGAACGTGCAAGCAGGATGGCCAGACGCACAAGCGGGCCGAGCTCTTGGGCACCGTCTTGGAGAAGGCCCCTCAGCTCCTCGGGCGTCATCTCCAAACCCGCACCGTCAGCCACCTTAAGCAGCTCGCGCGCATGCACGGCAGCATCTTCAAGCAGCGCTCGCAAGGCATCGCACAAAAGCGGTGCCACCGACCTGGCGAGGCTGTCATCCAGCAGCTCATCAAAGGGTCTGACCTGCCCGTCCTTGCGCACAAGCAGCGCCTCGGCCAGTGCGGGAGCCTTGTAGGAAGCCTCAGGCACACAACTCGCTAAAGCTTCAATAAGCGAAGTGGCGTCCCCTTCGTAGGTCGAACTCTCATAAGCCATGAGCGCGCCTCCCATCCATCGAACGCACGGGGCTTCGAACAAAGCGCGGGGCACTCCGCACCCAGCTCCCGAGCGATTGAGCTCTATCGCGAAGCAAACAATAGCAGCAGCAAAGCGATATCGAAGCCACTACTTTTTCCTTCGTCCAAAGGGCAATAAAAGCACGCAAGCGGCCTTTTATTGCACAAATGCCCACCATTCAATCCCACTCCGTCCCACCTTTTCCAGTCTGTAGCCATTTCGAATCAACTCTTCCCAATTGCCAATCGTCTGCTAGGATGTGGCACGCACATCAAGGCATCGGGAGCTACCCCTTCTGGGTGGCTGAGAGGCGACAAGATCGCGACCGATATGAGACGGTTCCGGTAATGCGGGGCCGAACGGAGTTGAGATGGCGTCTATTCTGGCTATTGCCGGGTCCGACAGCTGTGCGGGCGCCGGCATGCAAATCGACCTGAAGGTCGCACATGCGCACGGCGTCTACGCCACCTGCGCCCTCACGGCAATCACCGCACAGAACACCAGGGCAATTCGCGCCGTCCACGGCCTGCCTGCCGAGCTCGTCGCCGCCCAGATCGAGGCGGTCTTCGAGGATATCTCCCCCGACGCCATCAAGATCGGCATGCTCGGCAGCGCCGAGGTTGCGGAGGCTGTCGCAGAGAAGCTCGAAGCCCACCCGGGCCTGCCGGTCGTGCTTGACCCGGTGCTCGCCTCCACGAGTGGCACTCCCCTTTCGACTTCGGGCGTCAGCTCCGTTCTTCTCGAGCGACTGCTGCCGCTTACGACCATCGTCACCCCCAACCTTCCCGAGCTCGCCACGCTTACCGGACGTCCGGTTGACGGCCCCGACGCCATCGCCCAGGCGGCCCACGCCCTCATGGAGCACGGGGTGAGCTTGGTACTGGCCAAAGGCGGCCACGGCGAGGGCGATCTTGTTGTCGACAGACTCTTTGACAAGAAGGGCAGCGTCTTTGAGTTCGCGAGCCCGCGCGTGCCCGGCGAATTCCATGGTACGGGCTGCGCCCTCTCCAGCGCCATCGCCTGTGAGCTCGCCTCAGGCCAGAGCGTCCCCGAGGCGGTACGGCGAGCGCACGACTATCTCAGCGACCCTACCTCGGGCCTCATCGCCTCACATCGTGACCTCGGCCACGGATCAACCATTTTGCTTTAGACCCGCAAGCGGCCTCATAAGTCCGCTTGCTGCTCAATTCATGTTTCAAAAGCTTCGGCAAGAAGAAAGGAACGTCATGGCAAAGTACAGCACGCAGATGGAAGCGGCCCGCAAGGGCATCGTGACGCCGCAGATGGAGCACGTCGCCGCGGTCGAACAGCGCGAGGTCGACTGGCTCATGCAGCGTATGGCCGCCGGCTCGATCGTCATTCCGGCCAACCGTCACCACACGGCGCTCGAGGGGCACGGCGTGGGCGAGGGCCTTTCCACGAAGATCAACGTCAACCTCGGCATCTCGGGCGACCTGCACGACTACGAGGTCGAGATGGCCAAGGTCGACCTGGCCCTCGGCTTTGGCGTCGAGGCGATCATGGACCTCTCCAACTGCGGCAAGACCTCGCGCTTCCGCCGCGACCTCATCGAGAAGAGCCCAGCCATGATCGGCACGGTGCCCATGTATGATGCCGTGGGCTATCTTGAGAAGGAGCTCACCGACTGCACGGCGCGCGACTTCCTCGACGTCGTCGAGGCGCACGCAAAAGACGGCGTGGACTTCGTGACTATCCACGCCGGCATCAACCGCCGCACCGTCGACGCCTTCATGCGCGAAGGCCGTCGCATGAACATAGTGAGCCGCGGCGGTTCGCTGCTCTTCGCCTGGATGCAGCTCACCGGCAACGAGAACCCCTTCTTCGAGCACTACGACGAGCTGCTCGACATCCTCTACGAACACGACGTGACCGTCTCGCTGGGCGACGCCATGCGTCCGGGCTGCATCGACGACGCCACCGACTCCTCGCAGGTCTCGGAGCTCATCGAGCTCGGTGCCCTCACCAAGCGAGCCTGGGAGCACGACGTGCAGGTGATGATCGAGGGTCCCGGCCACATGGCGCTCGACGAGATCGCGGCCAACATGAAGCTGGAGAAGCGCCTGTGCCACAACGCTCCCTTCTACGTGCTCGGGCCCCTCGTCACTGACATCGCGCCGGGCTACGACCACATCACGAGCGCCATCGGTGGCGCCATCGCGGCGAGCTCGGGCGCGGACTTCCTCTGCTACGTCACGCCCGCCGAGCACCTGCGCCTGCCCGACGTGAATGACGTGCGCGACGGCATCGTTGCCACCCGCATCGCAGCCCACGCAGCCGACATCGTCAAGGGCGTGCCCGGCGCCCGCGAGCGCGACAACGCCATGGCCGAGGCCCGCCACGCCTTCGACTGGGAGCAGATGTTCAAACTCGCCATCGATGGCGAACGCGCCCGCGAGTACTTCGAGTCGGCCCCGCCGACCGAGGAGGGCACCTGCACCATGTGCGGCAAGATGTGCGCCGTCCGCACTGTCAACAAGGCCCTCGAGGCGCTTGACCTCGATCTTCTCGACTAAGCCGCCCAGGCAATCCCGTCACGCTTCTGCCGACGTCAGCCCATCAGCACAAGCGAAAGGAGACCTACCATGCTCGACCAGATCTGCCAGATTGCCGCCCAGGTGCGCGAGCGTGTGCCCCTCGTGCACAACATCACGAACTACGTCTCGGTGAACGACGTGGCCAACGCCGAGCTTGCCATCGGCGGCTCGGCGCTCATGGCCGACGCCATCGAGGAAGTTGCCGACATGGTGGCCATCGCGAGCGCCGTCAACCTCAACATCGGCACCCTCAACGAGCGCACCATCGCCTCGACCCTGGCCGCCGGTCGCACGGCCAACGAGACGGGCACCCCCGTGGTCTTCGATCCCGTGGGCGCGGGCGCAAGCCGTCTGCGCAACGAGACGACCGACCAGGTGCTCGCCTCCGTCCATCCCACCGCCATCTGCGGTAACCTCAGCGAGATTTCCTACGTGGCCGGCCTCTCCGTTGCCACCAAGGGCGTGGACGTGGCCGAGTCCGACGCGGATAACGACGCCGTGGCCGTTGCCAAGAAGGTCGCGCTCGCGCACGACTGCGTAGTGGCCATCACCGGTGCCGTCGACGTGATCAGCGACGGCGAGACCGTCGTCACGATCGCCAACGGCTCCGAGCGCATGTCCAAGATCACGGGCACGGGCTGCATGTGCGACGGTCTTATTGGCTGCTTCGTGGGTGCGCTCGACGATACGAGCGACAAGAAGCAGGTCCTCGCGGCCACGGCTGGCGCCGTGCTCTCCATGGGCCTCGCCGGCGAGCTCGCCGCCAAGAAGATCGCGGAGCAAAACGAGGGCCTGGTGGGAACGGGCTCGCTGCACATCGGCATCATCGACCTGCTCTCGACCCTGGCCGAGGACGACTACCGCGCCAACGCGCGCATCGAGGTGCGCTAAACATGGCGACGCGCACGCTCGACTACTCGCTCTACCTGGTCACCGACCGCGACCTCATGTCGACGGCCACCCTTGCCGAAGCTCTCGAGGCTGCCTGTGCCGGCGGCGTCACCCTCGTGCAGCTTCGCGAGAAGCACGCAAGCTTCGAGGAGTTCGTGGCCATCGCCCGCGAGGCGAAGGCCATCTGCGACCGCTTCGACGTGCCCCTCATCATCAACGACGAGCCCGAGGTCTGCGCGGCGGTCGATGCGGCCGGCGTGCACGTGGGCCAAGACGACCACAGCGTAGCCGAGGTGAGGGCCATCATCGGTCCCGACAAAATCGTGGGCGTCTCCGCCTCCACGCTGGCCGAGGCTTTAACTGCCGAGGCTGACGGGGCTGATTACCTGGGCATCGGTGCCATGGCCTACACGGCCACCAAGCCTGATGCGCACGTGACCTCGCGCGATGAGCTTGAGCAGATCCTTGCGCAGGTCTCGATTCCCAGCGTCGTGATCGGCGGCATCAACAAGCAGAGCATCCCGACCTACGCGGGCCTTCCGCTGGCCGGCTACGCGATCGTCTCGGCCATCATCGCCGCCCCCGACATCGAGCAGGCGACCCGCGAGATCGCCGCCCTCGTCCGGCACAACGCCGAAGGTTAGTCGCCTTCCTTCTCAATCAGAGGCCCCACGCGCCTGCGCACCCGATGCATGGTGCGCAGGCGCAGCTTGAGATGGGGGTTCTCCACGACCCAGATGTTGGCCGCCTCCCAGATGGAGAAGACGCCGATCGTCGAGAGCAGCGTGTAGGACACGCCGTCAATCTGACGCTGCACGGCAACGCTCACGCCCACGAAGACGAGGCCGACGGCAAGCAGGCGCAGCTGTTGAACGAGGTTGCGTCGCCGCTCGCTCTCGATGATCGCGACCTCCTCGTCGGCCCAGCGGCAGAGAGCGCCCTCGAGGCGCTCGCGATCGATCTCCTCCGGAGAGACGAAGGTGAACTCGACCTCCTCACGAAAGCTCTTCTGCTGGACGCGATCGAAGATATACGACTTGACCTCGTCGCTCAGCAGGGTGCCCGACGGATCGAGGCTGTTGTAGAGCTCCTCTTCGTGCTCCACCCTCACGCGCACGTCATGCATCGTCTTCGCTCCCCTTGGTTCTGGCGCTCCTAAGAGAGCTGAGCATACTCCTCGTCCGAGACGGGCTCAAGCCACTCGTTCGAGGCGTTCTCGCCCTCGACCTCGAGCGCGATATGCTGGAACCAGCTGTCGGCGGCAGCCCCGTGCCAATGCTTGACGTTGGGCGGAATGTTCACGACGTCACCGGGAAAGAGCTCGCGAGCGGGCTTGCCCTCCTCCTGATACCAGCCATGGCCATAGACCACGATGAGCACTTGTCCCCCACCCGAGGTCGCATGATGGATGTGCCAATTGTTGCGGCATCCCGGCGCGAAGGTGACATTGAAGGCAGGCACCTGCTCGGTGGAGAGAGGGGCCAGATAGGTGTCTCCCGAGAAGTACTCGGACACCGGATTCACATCACCGATGGGAAAAGCCGAAAGTTCCTGACCAATGCGCTCGTCAATCATGTTCTCGCTCCTCTCGAAGGCGGATGGCAGACCTTTTCACCATACGACACCAACAAGGTCACACATGAGCACGCATCGGCCGACGTAGCTTCCCTTCAGCTCGGAATGTATCAGTTACCTTGAACAGGGGGACGGGTTCGGCGTCCATCCGGGATAGGGACCGGGGAGGGCGCGCGGCCCTGCGTGAACGTTCTGCGGCAGTGAGGAGCGCAGGCGCGGCGGGAGCGAGGACTTGTTTGAGCGAGCGAAGCGAGCGAGTCCCGCAGCTGCCGCGCCGGAGCGACGAGCGTCCTTGTCGCAGAGTTCGCACAGGCCTCCCGCCGGCCCTTGCGGCCGCCCGTGCCCGTTGCCGGGGTGGGTCGGGAAGGCCTGCGGAGGCTGGCTCACTGGCCCCTTCCATCCCTGCTAACGGGACATTGTCAGGTGAAGCTTGTGGTCTATAGCTCCGGGGCGATTCGGAAGACGACCATGCGCTGCTGCACGAGGTCCTTCACGCGGCAGAAGAAGACCACGCCATCGGTTGGGGCAATGAGGCGCTCCCTTACGTGTGCGTCGAAGGCGTCGAGGACCACGCCGAGTTCTTGTCCGCGCTTCACGCTGTCGCCGGGTTTCACGTGGCTTTCGAGATAGCCAGCCGACTCCTCGGTGCGCACGTTCACGAGCTGCGTGTCTACGAAGCTGATGCTGTCTACGCCGCCGCTCATGCGTCCACGTAGGATCTTTCGTGCGGTGAGGAAGCGCGTCGTCGCGGCAACCGCCTTGTTCGCGCTCGTGTGGTCGATGCGGTCCGTTGTCTGGCTGTAGAGCGAGAAGGCATGGGTGCCCCAGGTCTGCCAGACGTAGTTCAGGGTGCCCTTGTCGTAGTCATCGGGAACGCGCTCGACCACGCAGGGCATGCGGAAGTCCACGGCAAGTCGCAATGCCTCGTCGCTGATCTCTCCGGTACGCATCACGCGGATGTGTGGGATGAAGTCGCCTTGCTGATTGAAGCTCGCGAGCTGGATGCCGTAGGTGCTATCGCGTACGGCAGAGAAGATTCCTGCGGCAACGCGCTCGGTCGTGGTGCCGTGTACGGCCCCGGGAAAGAGGCGGTTGATGTCGGTGCGGTCTGTTGGCCAGAAACGGTTGCCCACGTTCATCGAGAGTGGGTTGGCGCAGGGGATGACGAGCACGCGGGCGTCGTTCGCCATGCGACCGCGCTCCTCGAGCTGGGTAAGGCGGTTGACGATGCAGGCGCCGATGTAGGCCTGCTGGACCTCGTCACCACGTGTTGAGCCCACGATGGAGCAGGTAACGCTCGCATCGGGGTTTCCGAACTCAAAGCCCTCGATACGCATACTCTCGCGATAGGGCACATCGAGCTTATAGAGCGTCAGGCGTCTCATGCGTAGCCTCCCAGGATGCGGGCAACCATGGTGCCGGGGTAGACGATAGGCTGGGCGCGCAGCGAGAAGACCAGGCCGCCCACGGGGGCCAAGACCTCGCGCAGGATGTCGGCACCGAGCGGGTCGGCCACCACACCGAGAAGGTCACCGCGGCGTACGACGGAGCCATGCTCAACATGCGGCAGAAAAACGCCAGGGGCCTCGGAGGTGACCGAGATAACGTCATCATCGTGCACGACGCGCGGCGTGGGCAGGGCGATCGATGAGCTCTTCCAACCTCCCAGCTCCTCCACGAGGCGCAGGATTCCCTCGCAGAGCCAGTTGCCGCTGTCGGCGGTGATGTGCAGGCTCTCGCCGATCTCTACGGTAAGGGTGCGCGTGCGTAGGGTGTTGAGGGCGTGCGCGAGCGTCGCTCGCTGCGTTGCCGGGTTGGAGTGCACCCATACGAGCTGGGTGTTGAGCAGCTGGGCCAGGGGAAGGAGCTGTCGCGAGAACTGCTCCTCAACACGCACCTGCGATAGTTCGCGCAGATGTGCGTCAGGCGCCTGGATGTCTACGCAGGCGTTGGCTCCCTTGATGTCGGCGACGATGGCCGCGGCCAGTGCCTCGTTGAGGCTCCCGTTGGGGTTTCCCGGGAAGGTTCGGTCGAGGTCAAGGTCAAAGAGGGGGACGCCGTGCGAGGCGGCGCTCATGCCCAGTGGGTTGAGCGCAGGGTAGATGTCTACTACGCCGCGCAGGTCGCCAAGGCGCTCGCGCAGGCGTTGTGCCAGCTCGAAGGCAACGTATTGCCCCTCGAGCTCGTCTCCGTGGATGCCGGTGACCACGGCGATGCGCGGTCCCTTGCCTCCCCGGCCCTCAATACGGTTCTTGTGCACGACCAGCCGCTCGCCTACAGGTAGCGTGGCCGCAAATACGGTCTGGATCATGCCTGCCCCTTTCGTATGCCCAGTTGCATTGTAGAGTGCGAGGGGATATGAGAGCCATCCTAAACGTTTCTAAAACAATTCGTAGCGTGAACCGCTACATGTCGCGGCCGTAACACCTGTGTGGCGCACGAGTGGCAGCTTTGGAACCTTATTTATGGAGATAGCTGCTGAAACGTATTGTTGATATCACGCAAGAGTGGCGGTAAACGCCAAGGGGAGGTAACCGTGAGTGAGAAAGAACGGCCACAGGGCCTGTATCGTAGTGAGTTTGAGCATGACGCGTGCGGCATTGGCGCGCTGGCGCACCTCAAGGGTGAGCGCACGCACTCCATGATCGACGATGCGCTGTCGGTGCTTGTTAACCTCGAGCATCGAGGCGGCAAGGGCCTTGAGCATAATACCGGCGACGGCGCGGGCATCCTTTTCCAGGTCCCGCATCGCTTCTTCCGCAAGGAGGCCCAGAAGTGCGGTCACCTGCTTCCTGATGAGGGCGATTACGGCGTGGCCATGATCTTCTGCCCGCAGGACGATGAGGGCGTCGTGGTTGCTCGTCGCATTTTCGAGGAGGGCTGCGCCGCCGAGGGCCTTCCCGTGCTCTTCTGGCGTGAGGTGCCCGTTGATCCGCATGACCTTGGCAGCATCGCGCGTGACTGCATGCCTACCATCCTGCAGGCCTTCGTGGGCCGTCCGGAGGGCGTTGAGGCGGGTGACGGCCCAGCGGTCC
>CAJOKK010000049.1:9579-17394 GCA_905235165.1 uncultured Atopobiaceae bacterium
GTCTGCCGCCGTACCATCGAGAAGCGCGCCGATGCCGCCCATGAGCTTGAGGACAAGATCTTCTACATCTGCAGCATGAGCTCGCGCACCATCGTCTACAAGGGCATGCTCGTCTCCACGCAGATGCGTCGCTTCTACCTCGACCTCGGCGACTCGGCAGTTGAGAGCTCGCTGGCGCTCGTGCACTCGCGCTACTCCACGAACACCACGCCGAGCTGGGAGCGTGCGCACCCGAACCGCCTCATCATCCACAACGGCGAGATTAACACCCTGCGCGGCAACGTCAACGCCTTGAGGGCGCGTGAGCCGCATCTCTTCTCGCCGATTCTGGGCTCAGACATCTCCAAGGTCACGCCCATTATCAACCGCGAGGGTTCTGACTCTGCCATTCTCGATAATGTCCTTGAGTTCCTCGTGATGAACGGGCGTGACATCGCTCGTGCGGTGACGCTCATGATTCCCGAGCCCTGGGAGCGCAATACCCAGCTGTCTGACCGTCGTCGTAGCTACGACGCCTACCAGTCCATGCTCATGGAGCCCTGGGACGGCCCGGCTGCCATTGCCTTCACCGACGGTACGCGCATGGGAGCGGTGCTCGATCGCAACGGCCTTCGTCCCGCGCGCTACTACGTGACGCGCGATGACCGCCTGCTGCTCGCCAGCGAGGTGGGTGTCATCGATGTCGATCCCGCCTCCATTCTCCAGGCGGGTAGCCTCGGCCCGGGCGAGATGCTCATGGTTGACCCCAAGCAGGGCCGAGTGATCTACAACGAGGAACTGCGTGACGAACTGGCCGCGATCAAGCCCTTCCGTGAGTGGCTTGACGCCGAGTCCTTTGGTATCGAAGATCTTCCCGAGGTGAGTGAGCAGGCGCTCGCTGATGACGACGGCGTGAGCCTGACCCAGCGCCTCGCTCGCCACGGCTACCACTTTGACGAGGTCGAGGAGGTCGTGCTGCCCATGGCCAAGACGGGTGCCGTCCCGCTTGCCTCCATGGGAACCGATGTGGCCCCGGCCGTGCTCTCCAGCCGTCCGCGCTCCTTCTTTGACTACTTCAACCAGCTCTTCGCGCAGGTTACCAACCCGCCGATTGACGCCCTGCGCGAGAGCATCGTCACCTCGGGCGTGCTCTACCTGGGCAATCACGGCAACCTGCTCGAGGACTGCCGCGACAGCTGTCGCCTGCTGAGGCTCGACAATCCGGTCCTCTCCGACGACGCCTATGCGCGTATCTGCGCAATCGACCGCGTTGGCTTCAAGGTCGCGCGCTTCGTGGCGTCCTTCCCCGCTGACTCCGGCGACGGTGCCCTCGATGCCACGCTTGACCAGCTCTGCAAGGATGTGGAGAAGGCCGTGCGTGAGGGTGCGAACATCATCGTCCTCTCCGACCGCGCAGCCGATGGCCAGGTTCCCGTTCCGAGCCTGATGGCCCTCGGCGCGGTCAACATTCACCTGGTCAAGGCGGGCGTGCGTATGCGCACCGACCTCGTGGTGGAGACCGGCGACGCCGTCTCGCCACATGATTTCGCTGCCCTGATTGGCTACTCGGCAAGCGGCGTCTATCCCTATCTGGCCCACGCCTGCATCGATGACCTCGCCGCCCGTGGCGCGATCGATGTCGATGCGACGGCGGCCAAGGACAACTACGACCGCGCCGTGACGGCCGGCATCGTCTCCATCATGAGCAAGATGGGCATCTCCACGATGCAGGGCTACCATGCCGCCCAGGTTTTCGAGATTCTGGGTCTGAACAGGGAGGTCGTCAAGCGTTGCTTCCGCGGTACCGTGAGCCGTATCGGCGGCCTCGGCCTGCTTGGCGTTGAGCGTGAGTGCCGCGCGCGCTATGCCGACGCGCTCTCGCTGCTCGCCTCTCCCGCCCCCAACCAGCTTCCGACGCTCGGCCTTACCAAGTGGCGTCCGGGTGCCGAGGAGCACCTCATCTCGCCCCAGGCCATCTACCTGCTGCAGCGTGCCTGCCGCGAGGGCAGCTTCGAGCTCTTCCAGAGCTACGAGTCTGAGATCCATCGCGAGGGCCGTGCGCTGGTCCTGCGCGACCTGCTCGAGCTCGTGCCGCTTGCCTCCGGCCCCGTGTCCATCGATGAGGTCGAGCCGGCCAGCTCCATCGTGCGTCGCTTCAACACCGGCGCCATGAGCTTTGGCTCCATCAGCCAGGAGGCACACGAGTGCCTGGCCATCGCCATGAACCGCCTGGGCGGTCGCTCCAACACCGGTGAGGGCGGCGAGGATCCGCGTCGCGAGACGCCGCTTGCGAACGGCGACTCCAAGAAGTCTGCTATCAAGCAGGTCGCCTCGGGCCGCTTCGGCGTCAACAGCCGCTACCTGTCCAGCGCTATCGAGATTCAGATCAAGATGGCCCAGGGTGCCAAGCCTGGTGAGGGTGGCCACCTGCCGGGTCGCAAGGTCTGGCCTTGGGTTGCGCAGATCCGTAACTCCACGCCGGGCGTGGCGCTGATCTCGCCTCCGCCTCACCACGACATCTACTCCATCGAGGACCTGGCCGAGCTCATCTTTGACCTCAAGAACGCCAACCCCTCCGCGCGCGTGTCGGTCAAGCTCGTCAGCGAGGCGGGCGTGGGTACCATCGCCACCGGCGTCGCCAAGGGCGGTGCCGACAAGATCTTGGTCTCCGGCTCCAACGGCGGTACCGGCGCCGCTCCGCGTGACTCCGTCTACCACGCGGGCCTTCCCTGGGAGATGGGCCTTGCCGAGGCCCAGCAGACGCTCGTTGCCAACGGCGTGCGTTCGCGCGTGGTGCTCGAGACCGACGGCAAGCTCATGGATGGCCGTGACGTTGCGGTTGCCGCACTTCTCGGTGCCGAGGAGTTTGGCTTTGCGACCATGCCGCTCGTGGCTATGGGCTGCCTCATGCAGCGCGACTGCCATCAGGACTCCTGCCCGGTGGGCATCTGCACACAGGACGCCTGCCTGCGTAGCCGCTTCACCGGCAAGCCCGAGCACGTGGTCAACTTCATGACCTACGTGGCCGAGAGCCTGCGCCAGATCATGGCGGAGCTGGGCTTCCGCACCGTTGACGACATGGTTGGCCATGCCGAGTGCCTGCGCCAGCGTAGCGTCGAGGGCCACCCCAAGGCCAACGGCTGCGATCTGTCTGGCCTGCTCACGCTTGCCGAGACGCGCTACGGTGCCTCGATTCCGGGTGCGGACGGCGTTCACTTCCTGCCGGAGATGGCCTACGACCATCAGCTCGAGCGTACGCTCGACTCTACCTTGTTCATTCCCTATACCGAGGATGCTCGTGCGCACATGGTGCCGCAGCGCCTGCACGTTGACATCGACAACGTCAACCGTTGCGTCGGTACCATGCTGGGTTCCGTCGTGACCAAGGCGCACCCCGAGGGACTGCCCGAGGGCTCGGTCATTATCGACTGCGAGGGCTCGGGTGGCCAGAGCTTCGGTGCCTTCCTGCCCGCCGGCATCACGCTGAGCATCGAGGGCGACGCCAACGACTACTTTGGCAAGGGCCTTTCGGGCGGCGTTCTGACCGTGCATCCGCACCATAGGGCAACCTACAAGTTCGACGAGAACGTGGCCATCGGAAACGTTGCCTTCTACGGCGCCACGGCTGGTCGTGGCTTCGTGAACGGCATCGCGGGCCAGCGCTTCGCCGTTCGCAACTCGGGTGCGACCCTGGTTGTTGAGGGCGTGGGCAACCATGGCTGCGAGTACATGACCGGTGGCCTGGTGCTCATCCTTGGTGAGGTTGGCGCCAACTTTGCCGCTGGCATGAGCGGCGGCGTTGCCTATGTCTACGACAAGTACTCGACGCTCGAGGCACGCTGCAACCACGATCTGGTTGACCTCATGGAGCTGAGCGAAGACGAGCTCAAGACGGTTCGCGCCCTTATCGAGGAGCATGTGGAGCGCACGGAGAGTCCGCGTGGCATCAAGCTCCTCTACCAGTTCGACGAGATTAGCCGTCACTTCGTGAAGGTCGTGCCGCGTGAGTACCACCGCATCATGGAGCGTGCCGATGCCGTTCAGGTCCAGGGCATGAGCCGTGAGGAAGCGATCGTGAAGGCATTCGAGCAGATGCGCGTCTAGGCGCACCGCAGGCGATAAGTGGCATAAGGCGGGCGAAAGGCCCGCAGGTGAGAGGTGATAGTAATGGGAAAGCCAGGAGCATTTCTGGTGCAGAAACGAGTCGCGCACGGTGAGCGTGCCGTTGCCGAGCGCGTGGGCGACTTTGGTGAGATGGCGCTGCCGCTGAATGAGGATGGACAGCGTGCGCAGGCAAGCCGTTGCATGTACTGCGGCGTGGCCTTTTGTCAGTACGGCGCCCCGTTTGGGTCGGCACGTGCGAGCGGATGTCCGCTGCACAACCTCATTCCCGAGTGGAATGACCTGCTCTTCCACGGGCGTTGGGATGACGCTGCCGAGCGTCTTTCGCTGACCAACCCCTTCCCCGAGTTTACGGGTCGCGTATGTCCCGCCCTCTGCGAGGCTGCCTGCAACCTGGGCGAGCATGACGAGCCGACGACCATTCGTGACGACGAGCGTGCCATCTCCGACCATGCTTGGGCTGCGGGCAAGGTCAAGCCCCTCGCTGCACCCGCGGCCGACGCTCCCCGTGTTGCCGTGGTTGGCTCTGGTCCTTCGGGCCTGGCCTGCGCCTGGGAGCTGGCCCGTCGTGGCGTTGCCGTGACCCTCGTCGAGAAGGACGACCGTGCGGGCGGCCTGCTCATGTATGGCATCCCGAACATGAAGCTTCCCAAGGAGGTCGTGGAGCGTCGCGTTGAGCTCATGCGCGAGAGCGGCATCACCGTGACCTGTGGTGTCGATGCCTCTGACCCGAAGACTGCCGAGGAACTCCTTCGCGACCACGACGCGGTGGTGCTCGCGGTGGGCGCTCGCCAGTCGCGCGGCGTCAACGCTCCCGGAAACGACCTTTCCGGCGTGCTGAATGCCGTTGATTACCTCACGCAGGCAACCAAGGCCCTCCTTGCCGATTCGAAGCCCGAGGTAAGTGCCGACGGTCTTGATGTGGTTGTTATCGGTGGCGGAGACACGGGAACCGACTGCGTTGCCACGGCCGTGCGCCAGGGCGCGAAGAGCGTTCGCCAGCTTGAGTTTCTGCCTGAGCCTCCTCGTGAGCGCGCGGCGGGCAACGGTTGGCCCGAGTGGCCCTCAGTTCGCAAGGACGACTACGGCCAGATTGAGGCGAGTGAGCTCATGGGCGCAGACCCGCGTACCTGGGCGACGGACACCCTTGAGCTCTTTGGCGAGGACGGTCATGTGAGCGGCCTGAAGGTTGTCTCGCTTGATTGGTCGAAGGGGAGGCCTGAGCGTATCCAAGGGAGCGAACGTGAGCTTGAGGCCCAGCTGGTGCTGATTGCCACGGGCTTTACCGGTCCCGAGCGCTCGGTCTTTGATGCCTTTGGCGTTGCCTTGCGCGAGGAGCGCGGTGGCCTGCGTCCCGAGCTGCAGGAGGCTACGCACCGTACCCAGGCACAGGGGGAGAAGCCCGTCTTTGTCTCTGGCGATGCCAAGTCAGGCTCCTCGCTCGTGGTGAGCGCCATCGTCGACGGCCTGGCCTGTGCGAGCGAAGTCGCTGCCAAGTTCGGCCTGTAGGCAATAGCTGCATTCAAAAGCAGGGCCTTCGCTCATGCCAGGGCGAAGGCCCTGCCTTTGTTTGACCCAGCCATTTTGTGACAAAAACGGCCTCGAAATGTCACGATTTGGCTAGGGGGTCCAGCCAGATCCCCTGCCGGAGTGCTAGCCATTTTGTGACATAAACGGGCTGGAAATGTCACGAATTGGCTAGCGAGTTTCGGCCGTTCCCTGACAAGATGGGCACCGGTCTTGTCAGCTGCCCTCGCGCCCGCGTGAGTCTCTAGCGCGTTATCATGAAGCGCATGCCGTTTGAGGGGAGACAAGAACATGGGCAACATTTTCGATGACGCTTTCGCAGCCGCCGACTCGCCTGAAGCCGAGAAGGACGCGGCGCAGTTCAAGCTCGACACGGCCCGCGGTCTTGTTGACGAACTCTCACTCACGCCCGAGCAGGTCATGACCTTCTTCGGCGTGAGCGACGAGGAGCGGCAGGAGTTCGAGCGCAAGCTCGGCGAACGTTAGGCAACGCACAGCTCGTAAACGAGTGAAACAGATAAGGACAAGGCATGTCAGAAGAGAAGCGGCAGCGCGTTATCGCGGTCATCGACGGTAATTCCCTCATGCACCGCGCCTTCCACGCCGTACCGCCCACCATGAACGCGCCGGACGGCACCCCGACCAACGCCGTTTTCGGCTTTCTTTCCATGTTTCTCAAGTTGGTGGACTCCTTTGCCCCCGACGGCGTGATTTGCGCCTTCGACAAGGGCAAGCCCAAGGTTCGTATGGAGAAGCTGCCTCAGTACAAGGCCCAGCGTCCGCCCATGGATCCGAACCTGCGCGAGCAGTTCCCGCGCGTCAAGGAGCTCATGCGCGCCCTTGACGTGCCGGTGGTTGAGCTCGAGGGCTGGGAGGGCGACGACCTTCTCGGCACCCTGGCCTGTCGTGGCGAGGCCGAGGGCTTTGACATGTACCTCTTCACGGGCGACCGCGACATGTACCAGCTGGCGACCGATCACGTGAAGATCGTCTCGACCAAGCGTGGCGTCACTGACGTCACCATCATGACGCCCGAGAGCGTCGATGACCTCTACCATGGCATCACGCCCGAGCTGGTGCCCGACTTCTACGGCCTCAAGGGTGACAGCTCTGACAACATTCCCGGCGTGCCGGGCATCGGCCCCAAGAAGGCCGCGGCCCTCATCGTACAGTACGGCAACCTCGACGAGGTGGTTGCCCATGCCGACGAGGTCAAGGGCAAGATGGGCGAGAACCTGCGCGCCCACATCGATGACGCCCTGCTCAGCCGCGAGATTGCCACGATCCGCACGGATGCTCCCATCGAGTTCGACTTCGCCGATGCGACCTTCCCCACCTTCGATGTGGAGACGGCCAGTGCCGAGCTCGCCTCGCTTGGTATCACCTCGATGGCTAAGCGCGTGCTCGACCTCGCGGGCGGTTTGCAGGCAAGCGCCGCCTCGACCCTCGAGATTGGTGAGGTCTTGAGTGATGAGGCCGCTCGTGCTGCTCTTGATGCGGCCATCGGCTCCGGCGCTTGGGTCGCGGCGACGCTTGACGACAACCGCGCCGCCGATGCCCTCTTCGGCTTGGGTCGTACGCTGTGGGTCGCAACGCCGGATCAGCTGCTGCGCCTCGACGACGAGGCTGCGGACCAGGCGATCCTCGACCTCTTCGAGCGTGGTAAGGTCGTCTCTGACGATATCAAGGCCCTCCTTCGCGTCGTTTGCCCCCAGGATTCCTCGCTGCCGGCAAGCTTCGACGTCGCGGACCTCGACACGACCCGCATCTTCGATACCTCTCTTGCCGACTACCTGCTCGAGTCCGATCGCTCCTCCTATGAGGTGGGCGCGCTCGTGGCGGAGCGCCTGCAACTGAGCCTTCCCGAGCCGACCGACGAGCTGCCGCAGCGCGCCCTCGATGCCGCTTGTGCGCTCGCCCTTCACGAGCCGCTGGCCAAAGCCCTGGAGGAGGACGGTTCGCTGGAGCTCATGAACGAGATCGAACTGCCGCTGATCGCGGTTCTTGTCTCCATGGAACGAGCTGGCCTTTATGCCGACAAGAGCATCCTTGCCGCACAGTCTGTCGAGCTGGGAGAAGAGCTCTCCCGCATGGTCGAGAGCATCCACGAGCAGGCGGGGGAGTCCTTCAACGTTGATTCGCCCATGCAGCTCTCGCATGTCCTCTTTGACGTGCTTGGCCTTCCCA
>CAJOKK010000050.1 GCA_905235165.1 uncultured Atopobiaceae bacterium
GGCCCGTTTTTGTCAGGTTTTGTTACTGGGGTAACATTTCCTGACATCTTGGGGGCCGTTTTTGTCAGGTTTTGTTACTGGGGTAACATTTCCTGACATCTTGGGGGCCGTTCTTGTCGGGTTTTGTTACGCCCGTAACATTTCCCGACAAAATGGTTGCTAACCAAAGAGTGACATTTCCGGCGAGTCACCGGCCAGCGGGCACGGTAGCCTAGCGGTTGTCCACGCGGGCTACGTTGCCGATCGTGATGGTCATGCGTCCGTCATCCTCGCGGATGAACTCCAGATAGCCGGGACGGTCGGGCAGATCAGACGGGAAGGAAATCTCCACGCCGGTATCGGTACGGATGCGGTGGGTCTTAGCCATGCGGTTCGCCACGCCACGACGCACAGGCACCTCCTCGGGTAGGCTCTGCTCGCGCACCTCCTGCTCGAAGCGCTCACGCAGGTCTTCACGGTCCGCGAAGACCTCGCGACCCACCTCGGCCGGCTCGACCACCTCTTCGCGCTCGGCCGCCGAGACAAGCGCCGCCTTGGCACGCGAGACCTCCAGAGCCGGTGCCAGGCCCGCCTCCTGCGCGACCTCCTCAACGATCTGCGAGACCGCCGTGAAGACGTCCTTGCTCGAGGCACGCGCGCTGCACTGCAGGAACTCGTCGGCAATGACGTTCACCTCGCGCCCGGCAATGAGGCGGGGCTTGTCGGAGAAGTCGATCTCGAGGGTGTCCTCATTCACGAGCAGGTAGCTCACGACCTTCTGCGTGGGGCTCGGCAGCATGCCGTCGTGACGATAGATGCCGTTGGCACCGCCGCCCACCTCGTGCACGAAGGAAAGCTTGCGCGGCAGAACGAGAATCGCGAAGAAGCGCTTGCCATTCGACTCAAAGGTCGCCTCGACGGACTCGTCATCGGCCTTGCCGTCCACCTTCATGTCGCCCGTGTCCTCGAACTCGGCCACGAGCAGGTCGCACTGCTCAACGCTGTCCGCTCGGCGCAGCTCCTCCCAGAACCACTGCGCGACCTGGATGGACAGGCCAAGGAAGGTGTTCTCGTTGGCAAGGTAGGCACTCAGCTGCTCGGCAAAGCCGCTACCCTCCGAAAACTCGCCGTGGCGGCTCTCCGCGCTCGACGAGATGCGACGCAGATGCCGCTGCACATATGACTTGACCTGCTTGTCCTCAAGCGGAAGCTCGTCTTCTGAGAGATAGGCACTGCCCGTCTCAAAATCGAAGGCGTGAAGGACGGCATGGTTGGCGCGGATCATCTAACGCTCTCCCTTCGTGTCTGCGCAATCGGGTACCACATGGTAGCGCAAGGTTGTGGGCAGCCTCCAAAGCTCCACCCGAACAAGCAAGCGGCGCGGTCAACGACCCTCTTTGCCCTTGCTCATATGATTGCCCACAACCGCGGCGATGAACTGCTGAAAAAGCGTGGCGGCCATCACGGGGAAAAGCGCCTCGGTCGGCAAGAAGTTGGACGCGAGCACCGCACCGGCCGAGATGTTCCTGATGCCGCAGTCGAGCATCATCGTGATGGCGACGTCATCGCTCTGCTTCGTCAGGCGAGCGAGAAGCACGCCCGTCGCAAAGCCGGAGACGGTCACGAGCCCCACGAAGGCTGCGACCGCAAGCAAGTGTGGCGTGAGATTCAGCACATAGCTCGAGATGCCCGTGGCATTCGTGGCGATGATGATGGGCACGAGGATGCTGGAAAGCGGCGCCAAGGCCGGCGAGACCTTCTCCCTCCCCCGCCCATGGCTCAGCTGGTTATAGAGGACGCCCACGATGGCCGGGATCGCCACCATGTAGAGCATGTCGCCAATCATGCCCAGTACGTCCACCTCCATGCTGGCGCCGCAGAGCACCTTGAGCGTGAGCGGGATGGAGAAGGGCGCAAGGACGGTGGAGACGAACATCGACGCCAGCGCAAGCGGGACGTTTCCGCCGTAGACGCCCGACCACATGACGGTGGTGGCACCCACGGGCACGCTCGACTCCAGCACCAGGCCAGCCACCGTACCAGGGTCATCCGCAAAGATCAGCCCCGCCACAAGGCGCACGACCAGTGGGGCAAACAGGTGCAGCACCGCGATCACCATGAGCAGCGGCCCCGGCTTGCGCAGCGTACGGGCCAGGCTTTGAAAGTCGTTTCCGAGCGCGTTTTGGAAGGTGACAAGGGCAAAGAGCGTCGGGATGGCCGGCTTGAGCGGAATCAGCAGGTCAGGAACGAGGATGCCCGTGGCGACGCACAACGGCACGATCAACACCATATGTCCCGAAATCCAGCGCCCGAGCGCCTTCCACGTCTCCATGGCCACCTCCCCCTAGCAATGTAGCATGCGCCCACCGCAAAACGGTGTGCATGTGTGGTGGCGGTAGGAAACGAGAATTGAAACACATTCCGGCTGAGAGTAAAATCCCGCAACGGTACTAGGATTTACAAGAGCAACACGAGCACCACAGGAGAGAGGCACCATGCCAGACACGCTACTCAGCATCCAGGGGCTCTCGGCAGGAACCGAGGACAAGCCCATTCTTCACAATATCGACCTTGCTATTTCCGCAGGTGAGACCCACGTTCTCATGGGACCGAACGGCGCGGGCAAGTCGACGCTCGGCCACGTCATCATGGGTGACCCCTCCTATCAGGTCAGCTCCGGCACCATCACCTTCGACGGCACCGACATTACCGACTTCGCCGCCGACAAGCGCTCGCTCGCCGGCATCTTCCTGTCTTACCAGGCGCCGGTGGAGGTGCCCGGCGTGCCCCTCTACAGCTTCCTGCGCACCATCTGCCAGATGAGGCCCGAGCTCAAGACCACGGCGCGCAAGTTCCGCCAGCGCGTCTCCGAGATCTGCGAGCACCTCGAGATGGACGACTCCTTCCTTACCCGCGAGCTCAACGTGGGCTTCTCCGGTGGTGAGAAGAAGAAGATCGAGATGCTGCAGCTCCTGCTCCTCCAGCCCAAGCTCGCCATTCTCGACGAGACGGACTCCGGCCTGGACGTCGATGCCCTGTCCATCGTGAGCCACGGCATCGAGGCCTACCGCCAGGAGTGCAACGGCGCACTGCTCATCATCACGCACAACACGCGCATCCTCGAGCGCCTCGACGTCGACCGCACCCACGTCATGGTGCGCGGCAACCTCGTGGGCGAGGGTGACGCCTCCCTCATCGACGAGATCGACTCCACCGGCTTCGGCCGCTTCGAGCAGGCCCTGGCCGAGAAGGGCGGTGTGAGCGAGTGAGCGAGACTCCAGACAAGAAGCGCTCCGAAGTCGCCGACGTCGACCGCTCCCTCTATGACTTCGTGATGCCCGAGGAGGGCTACGAGCGCTATGCCGACGGCTTGACGCCCGACATCGTGCGCGCCATCTCCGCCAAGAAGGACGAGCCCGAGTGGATGCTCGAGATGCGCCTGAAGGCGCTCGACGCCTTCCACGAGATGCGCATGGCCGACAACTGGGGCCCTGACGTCTCGGCGCTCGACATGGACCACATCTCAACCTACGTGTCGCCCAAGACCAAGCAGGCGCGCAACTGGGACGAGGTGCCCGAGGACATCAAGACCACCTTCGAGCGCCTGGGCATCCCCGAGGCCGAGCGCGAGAGCCTGGCCGGCGTGGGCGCCCAGTACGACTCCGAGATCGTCTACCACAACATGCGCGAGGAGGTAGCCGAGCAGGGCGTCATCTACTCGACCATCGAGGACGCGCTGCATGATCCCAAGTGGGAGCCCATCGTGCACCAGTACTTCGGCACGCTCATCCCCATGCGCGACCACAAGTTCGCGGCCCTGCACTACGCCGTGTGGTCGGGCGGATCGTTCGTCTACGTGCCCGAGGGCGTGAGCCTCTCCTATCCCCTGCAGAGCTACTTCCGCCTGAACGCGAGCGGCGCGGGCCAGTTCGAGCACACGCTTATCGTGGTCGAGCCGGGTGCCGACCTGCACTTCATCGAGGGCTGCTCGGCGCCCAAGTACTACGAGGCCAACCTCCACGCCGGCGCCGTCGAGCTCTTCGTGAAGGACCACGCCCGCCTGCGCTACTCGACCATCGAAAACTGGTCGAAGAACATGTTCAACCTGAACACCAAGCGCGCGACCGTGGGCGCCGACGCCAAGATGGAGTGGGTCTCCGGCAGCTTCGGCAGCCACGTGAGCTACCTCTACCCCACCACCATCCTCGCTGGCGCGCGCTCGCGCTGCGAGTTCACCGGCATCACCTTCGCCGGTGCCACGCAGGACCTCGACACCGGCTGCAAGGTCGTGCTGAACGCACCCGACACCACCGCCTCGGTGGACACCAAGTCCATCTCCAAGGACGGCGGCGTCAACACCTTCCGCAGCTCCGTGGTCGTCGGTCGCAAGGCTGACCGCGCCCGCGCCACCGTCAGCTGCTCCTCGCTCATGCTCGACGACATCAGTCGCTCCGACACCATCCCCGCCATGGACGTGCGCAACGCCACGGCGTCGGTGGGCCACGAGGCCACCATTGGCCGCATCAGCGACGACACCGTGCTCTACCTCATGAGCCGCGGCTGCTCCGAGGCCGAGGCCCGCACCATGGTGGTCAACGGCTTTGCCAACCCGGTGAGCAAGGAACTGCCGCTGGAGTACGCCGTCGAGATGAACAACCTCATCAAGCTCGAGATGGAAGGGGCGATTGGCTAATGGCCGAGAAGAACGCGGCCAGCGCCGCAAGCACCCTGCTGAAGCACATCAACACGCCTGCCGCGCAGACGTGGAACTACCTGCACATCAACGACATCTCGCTCGAGGTGCCCACCCCCACCACCAAAGGTGAGGTGCTCGCCCGCCTGCCGCGCCTCTTTGACGCGGTCGAGACCGGCATCGGCGAGGAGGCCGCGAGCTGGATCGTCAGCGCCACCGGCGACTCCCGCTATGTCGAGGTCAAGGCTGGCGTGAGGCGCGAGGAGCCCATCGTCGTCGACATCGATGCCGCCACGGGCGACATCCGCGACACCGGCGTGCTCGTGCGCGAGGGCGCCGAGGCAACCATCGTGGTCGCCGTGCACGGCAAGGCCAGCGAGGCCGGCACGTCCGCCTCGCTCCTGCGCATCGTCGCCGAGCGCGACGCCCTTGTCCACCTCGTGGAGATCGTTGCCCTAGGTAGCGGCCAGCACCTCGAGGGCGTGGGCATCGAGGCCGCCGACAACGCGACCATCGACGTGCGCCAGTACGCCCTCGGTGGCGACAAGGTGGCCATGGGCATCTGCTGCAGCCTGACCGGCCGCAGCGCCCGCCTGACCCAGGAGACGCGCTACCTGGTGCGCGGCAGCGAGCAGCTCGACGTGAACCACCTGGTGCGCCAGCGTGGCCGCGACACGCGCAGCGAGCTCGTGACCTCCGGCATCCTGGCCGATGCCGCCAAGAAGACCATGCGCGAGACGATCGACCTCATCCACGGAGCCAAGGGTGCCACCGGAAACGAGATCGAGACCGTGCTCGTGACGGGCGATGACATCGTCAACAAGACCTTGCCCACCATCCTGTGCGACGAAGACGACGTGGCCGGAAACCACGGCGCCTCCATCGGCTCGATCAGCGCCGACCAGCTCGGCTACCTGGCCGACCGTGGTATCTCGACCAAGGAGGCCGAGGCGCTGTTCGCGCGCGCCATCTTTGATGACGCCGCCATCCATGCGCCCGAGGCCCTTTCTCGTGCCGCCGCGCTCAAGCGCGCCGAGGAGGTCCTTGGTGGCGACATCGCACTCGACGTGGCCGAGGGACTGGGCCTTTCAACCGACATCGAGGAGCAGGCATGAGCCTTCTTACAGCAACGCAGCTGAGCGAGATTCGCGAGAACCCCTATCGCAAGGACTTCCCGCTGCTCGCAAACAACCCGGAGCTCGTCTTTCTCGACAGCGCGGCCACGGCGCAGCGCCCTGCCGAGGTGCTTGATGCCGAGCGTCGCTTCTACGAGACGATGAATGCCAACCCCCTGCGCGGCCTCTACCGCCTTTCGGTCGAGGCAACCGCCTCCATCGAGGCCGCTCGCGAGCGCATCGCCGCCTTCATCGGCGCCGTCGACGAGGCTGGCAAGCCCCAGGCAAACCAGATCGTCTTCACGCGCAACGCCTCCGAGTCGCTCAACCTCGTGTCGCACACGCTTCCCGAGCTCGTGGGCCTGGGCGAGGGTGACGAGGTGGTCATCTCCATCATGGAGCACCACTCCAACCTCATCCCCTGGCAGCAGGTCTGCAAGAGCACCGGCGCCAAGCTCGTCTACCTGCGCCCCAACGCAGACTTCACCATCACCGACGAGGAGATCGAGGCCAAGATCGGTCCCAAGACCAAGATCGTCTCGGTGACCCACGTCTCGAACGTCCTTGGCGTGGAGAATCCCGTGGCCAAGATCGCCGAGCGCGCCCACGCCATGGGCGCCAAGGTCGTCGTGGACGGCGCTCAGTCGGTGCCGCACATCGCGGTCGACGTGCGCGAGCTTGGCTGCGACCTTCTCGCCTTCTCGGGCCACAAGCTCGGCGGCCCGATGGGCATCGGCGTGCTCTGGGGCACCGCCGAGATCCTCGACGCCCTGCCGCCCTTCCTGACCGGCGGAGAGATGATTGACTCCGTCACCGAGACCGACGCCGTGTGGGCACCGGTTCCCGCCAAGTTCGAGGCCGGCACGCAGGATGCTGCAGGCAGCTATGCCACCGACGCCGCCATCGCCTACCTCGACCGTCACGGCATGGAGCAGCTCGAGCATCGCGAGCGCCTGCTGGCAGCGAAGCTCTGCGAGTCGCTGCAGGGCCTTCCCTACATCAAGATCATCGGCCCCGATGACCCCGAGCGCCACATTGCGGCGGTCTCCTTCGTCGTCGAGGGCATCCATCCGCACGATGTCGCGTCCATCCTCGACATGCACGACGTCTGCATCCGTGCGGGCCACCATTGCGCACAGCCGCTGCTCACCTGGCTTGGCGAGCAGAGCACCTGCCGCGCGAGCGTGGCCTTCTATAACGATCTGTCCGACATCGAGCGCCTCGTTGACGGACTCGACCAGGTTTGGAGCGTGTTCCATGGCCGTCAGTAGCGCCACCCCGGCAAGCCTTTACAATCCGCAGTTCATGGACCACGTGAACAACCCGGACTACAACTACCTGCTTGAGGACGCGACGCATGTCCACGAGGGCATCAACCCCTCTTGCGGCGACGACCTGACCTTCTCCATCCGCATCGGCGATGACGGCACCATCGAGGAGGCCGCCTACCAGGGCCACGGCTGCGCCATCAGCCAGGCCTCGGCCGACATGATGAGCGACCTTGTCACCGACAAGACGCCTGAGGAGGCCCTGGCCCTCTGCGAGCTGTTCATGCGCATGGTGAAGGGTGAGGAGACGGACGAGGCAGAGCTCGAGAAGCTCGAGGACGCCGCCCTTCTCAAGGACATCGCCCACATGCCGGCCCGCGTGAAGTGCGCCGAGCTTGCCTGGCGCACGCTTTCGGAGATGCTCGGAGCCAACGAGGAGGCGTAAGCGCGCATGGCTAGTGGGCTGTTCTCGACAAAGGGACGTTATGCGCTACGAGCCATGGGCGATCTGGCCACGCACGACGGCTGGGTGTCACTGGGCGACGTGTCGGAGCGCCAGGGCATCTCGCGCAAGTATCTGGAGCAGGTCATCGCGCTCATGCATCGAGCCGGCTACGTCGAGAGCCTGCGTGGCAAGGGCGGCGGCTATCGCCTGACCCGCAAGCCCGAGGAGTACACCCTCGGCGAGATCCTACGCGCCGCCGAGGGCTCGCTTGCGCCCGTTGCCTGCCTGGACTGCACCCAAGGCGAGATCTGCCCGCGCATGGACGGCTGTGCCACGGTGAGCATCTGGCGCGACCTGGGCAAGCTCACGGCGAGCTACCTCGACAGCAAGACCTTGGCAGACATCTTGGTAGACAGCGACTTCACAGGCGAACGCGGAGAATAGCGAAGGTGGCGGAGACATCGTTTTCCGCCACCTTTTTTCAGTCAAAGCCGTGGTTTTCGACTGCTCACCGTTGACGCGATGCACATAGGGCACGCGTCACGCTATGATATGCATTGGTATGTACCAAACAAACGTTATTTGGAGGTTTACCATGCTCGTTTCCGCAACCGACATGCTCAACGCTGCCGTCGAGGGCCACTATGGCATCGCCGCGTTCAACACGAACAACCTCGAGTGGACGCGCTCGATCCTGACCGCCGCCGAGGAGCTGCAGTCGCCGGTCATCATCCAGTGCACCCGCGGCGCCGCCAACTGGCAGCAGGGCTTCAAGGTTGTCAAGGACGTCGTCGAGGACCTCGTTGACTACATGAACATCACCGTTCCCGTTGCCGTCCACCTGGATCACGGCACCTACGAGGACTGCTTCGAGGCCATCGAGGCTGGCTTCACCTCCATCATGTACGACGGCTCCCACGAGGCCACCTTCGAGATCAACAAGGAGCGCACCGCTGAGCTCGTGAAGCTCGCCCACAGCAAGGGCATCTCCGTCGAGGCTGAGGTCGGCGGCATCGGCGGCGTCGAGGACGGCGTTGCCTCCAACGGCGAGCTCGCTGACCCCAAGGAGTGCAAGGCCATCGCCGACCTCGGCGTTGACTTCCTCGCTTGCGGCATCGGCAACATCCACGGCCTCTACCCCGCCGACTGGGCTGGTCTGTCCATGGATCGTCTCGCCGAGATCAAGGCTGAGGTGGGCGACCTGCCGCTCGTCCTTCACGGCGGCACCGGCATCCCGACCGCCATGGTCCAGGAGGCCATCTCCAACGGCGTTGCCAAGATTAACGTCAACACCGACCTCCAGGTCGCCATGGCCAAGGCCACCCGCGCCTTCATCGAGTCTGGCAAGGACCTCGAGGGCAAGAACTACGACCCCCGCAAGCTCCTCAAGCCTGGCTACGACGCCATCGTCGACCGCGCCAAGGAGCTCATCCGCGACTTCGGCTCCGACGGCAAGGGTTGGGCATAAGCCGCATCTCGCATTTATATGCGAACGGGACCTCGGATCTTCCGGGGTCCCGTTTTTTGTGGCGAGTGAGTCACTTACCGTAGTCCTTTTTGACTCATTCCGGAGGGCGGCGCGGGGGCCTGCGCGAACTCTGCGGCAAGGGCGTTCGTCGCTTCGGCGCGGCAGCTGCGGGACTCGCTCGCTCCGCTCGCTCGGACAAGTC
>CAJOKK010000051.1 GCA_905235165.1 uncultured Atopobiaceae bacterium
GTAGATCGCCCGCGCCTTCTTATAAGACGCGGGCGAATCATCGATGCCCAGGATGGGCAGCGTTGCGAGCATCGAACCTTTGAGGAGTCTCCATGAAGCGGAGATGACAAAGCCTTCCTTCATCCGGCTTTCCTACTCAGTCCTTATTGTCGACGGTTTCCTGTTCTCCACATGCTTGTCGATCACATATGGCCTCATCCTGTCGGCGACGCATGAGCGGACGCGTGTTGGAGGCAGCAATGGCAACCGTCGAGAGGTTATGCAGCGTAGCTGCCGTCGTGAGCGGGATAAGGCTCGCTACGCCGAGCGCGATGAGCAGCGTGTTGAAGCCAACGATGAGGGTGTAGCGCGCATCGATGCGCCTCTGAAGCCGCTGCGCCAGCACCCGCGCCAGTACCAGACGGTCTAGCGAATCGCTGCGGATCGAGACATCCGCCACCGTGCGTGCGATGTCCGAGGCATCCGCAAGCGCCACGGATACCGAGGCCGCAGCAAGCGCAGGAGAGTCGTTGATGCCGTCACCCACCATGATGACCCGATGACCTCTGTTCTCGAGCTCGACTACATACGAGGCCTTATCCTCGGGAAGCACCTGCGCCTTGTACTGGTCGATGCCCGCGGCAGATGCCGTCGCCTGAGCAGCACGAGTAGAATCGCCCGTGAGCATGACGATGTGGTCGATTCCCGTACCGCGCAGCTCATTCAAGATGGTTGAGACGCCCGGCCGAAGGGGGTCCGATATGCAGAGGGCTCCCAGCAGAACCCCATCTCGCGCGAGATACACATGACCGCTTCCCGGAGCGATACCTTCGACTCTTTCCTCGAAGCCATTCGGAAGCGGCACTCCCTCGTCCTCGAATACGAAGTGCGCGCTCCCGATGACGGTATGCTCACCATCAACATCTGCAGCGATTCCATGGGCCACGATGTAGCGGACGTCGGCATGGAGTTCGGGCTCATGCGTGAGGCCGCGGCTGGATGCGGACGACACGATGGCATGCGCGACCGCATGGGGGAAATGCTCCTCGATGCAGGCGGCAAGGCACAGAACGTCATCCTCGCTCGCATCATCTGCGGGAACGACCGCCACAAGACGCGGAGTTGCCTGCGTGAGCGTGCCGGTCTTGTCGAACACGACGGTGTCGGCATCGGCAAGCGCCTCCAGGTATTTGCCTCCTTTGACGATTACGTCATATTGGGAGGCCTCGCGCATGGCGCTCATCACGCTGATGGGTGTTGAGAGCTTGATGGCGCATGAATAGTCCACCATGAGCACGGCGAGCGCCTTGCCCACATTGCGCGTGAGCGCAAGGATGCCGAAGAAGCCTGCGAACGCTGCGGGGACCAAGCGGTCTGCCAAGGCCTCCGCCCTGCTCTGACTGCTCGCCTTGAGCTCTGCCGTACGCTCCACCATGGCCGCGATCGCATCGATGCGCGCAGTTCCGGGAGACGAGCTCACGCATACCACGAGCTCGCCATCTTCGAGCGCGGTACCCGCAAACACGGTCGATCCCTCCGACTTGTGTGCAAACTGGGCCTCTCCCGTCATCGACGCCTCGTTGACTTCGGCCTCGCCGGAAACAACGGTGCCATCGACAGGCACAACGGAACCCGTTCGAAGACGTATCAGGCTGCCCTCATGGACCGCATCCAAAGGAACCTGCTCGTCTGCACCGTCATGCACGAGCCACACATGCGAAGCCCGCGCGACAAGCCCCTGCTCGAGCGAAAGCCGTGCGCGGCTCTTAACGTGACGCTCCAGGCAATCGGAGAGATTCAAGAGGAACATGACGGTGTCCGCCTCGGCAAACGTGCCCCTCAGCAGGCAGGCTGCAATGGCCGTGGCATCGAGGGTTTCCACCGTGAGCTTTCCGCGGAGCAGATGCGACAAACCCATGCGCACGAATCGGAGCGCGCGAATGACCGTCACCACCGAGCGGATGGGGACGGGAAGCAGGATTCTTCGCAGGGCGCTCTGGACCAAGAGAGTCCCCACCTCCAGGTGGAAGCGGTTCTCCTCCACGGCAAGTGCGATGTCGGGCTGTTCTAGAGGCGCTTCTGCGACAGGAAGGCTGAGAACATCCAGGCTGCGGACAGCGGAAAGGATCTCCGAACGTGCGGAGCCGTCAGTTGCATCCCAGCAAACAAGCAGCGATGCATTGGCAGGGTGCACCGAGGCACTTCTGACTCCGGAAACGGAGCAGATATCCTTCTCGATTCCCTGAGCCTCCTCCGTGCAGAGATAGCCGGCCGCAAGCTTGAGGCGCATGCGGCCGGGAATGTCGCTGGTAATGGAATACAGCATCTGACTATGCGTCTGTTCCGTCTATCTGTGCGGTAACTTCCGCACGGACATCCTCCTCAAGCTGGGAGAGTTTCTCTGCAACCGCAGCATCGATGCGGGCCTGTCGACGAGCCTCGACATTGATGTCTGCTGCCTCGTCCACGATGGACTGCGTCACACCCGAGACCTTGTCTGCAACGCGCAGGCACGCGGAAGTCACCTTCACCGCCCCACAATGGACCAATCCACTCTTGCTCAGCGAGCCCACGATACCGGCGGCCGCAGCTCCTCCCACGGCGCAGAGAATACGGGTCTTAGCCATGTCGTTCCTTTCTTCGACAACAATAATTTATTTATGTTACCTCTATTTGTTACAATTGTCTAGCATTTAAGCTCGAGCGCGGTACTGCACGAGGATAGGATTGTGGACAGGAGCATCGCACAATACACGAAGGTGTTCAGGAGGGTGGCTCAAGGGGGCAATCGGCCTTCTTCCCAACTGCTATGCCATCGCACGGCGCTGGAACATCGACGACCACGAGAAGCGTTTGGCGGAGGGTAGCATCGACTACGACCTCTTCGAGGTGTGCGAGCACTCGATCGGATACAGAGCTGCGTCTTTTGTTCTCGGTCCACGAAAGTGCACGGAGGGCAGTGTACGAGCCCAACTGATGGAAACGAGACCGCTGGTATACGGGCTGCAAATCGGCGAACGTTCGCCTGACACCTGCGCCGCCCAAACACTCGGGAATACCGGAGCCTCGCCAGCTTCCTCTGGCCCAGAATGTCGGAGGTCTTAGGACTGCGTACAGCATACAGGTGGGACCCCTTTATTACGATGTGCTAAGCTCTGATTAGTTAGGCACGTCTAACTAATCAGGGGCTAGTCAAGCGTTCTTGCGACCTTGGCTAGCTTGGAAGGGGCTTGTAGTGTCCTGGCAGGTCACCCTCGTAGAAGCGCTGGTGTTTGCCGCGCTCTTCACCATCCTCGTCTTCGCGATGTGTGGGGTTGCTCGTCATCACCGTGCCGTAGGACGGAGGCGCTGGACGCATGAGGTATGCAGGGATGCCAGCGGGAATGTGGGCGCTGTTCAGGCGCTCGTTCAAGCGCGAGCTGCGTGACACGCTGGGATACGGCGCCGCGTCCGCCCGCAGCATCACCCGTGCGGCGCACGCCCGCTACAAGCAGATAATCGCTGGGCTGCCCGATTTCGAGCGGGGCGACCGATTCCAGATGAACATCGTGAGCTGCGCCATGTTGTCGGCGTTTCTCCTCAACATGGAGCCGCGCCCGTCGGTCGACGACGCCGCGCTCTACTATGGGCGCGCGATGATGACCGCGCCGATGCAGCTGTTTTGCCGTCTAAGCGCCAGGCGCAAGTTCTCCGAGCGGGACCTCGCCGACATGCGCGCAACGGAGCGGCTGCGTGCGGCCGACCGCAACCCCTACTCGTGGAACATGGAGCTGCTTCCGTATGATGACGGCAGCGGCTACGAGGCGCGCTTCTCGCACTGCGGCATCTGCACGCTCATGGCCGAGCTGGGGCTCTCCGACCTGGTGCCGGCCATGTGCCGGCTGGACTACATCATGAGCGATGCCGGCGGGCGGAGCGTCTTCGTGCGCGAGCACACGCTCGCCGAGGGTGGTCCGTATTGTGACTGTGGCTACAAAAGGAAGTAGAAGGGGAGCGGTCGACTACGACTACTCATCCTTAGGAGGATACTATGGCAAAGAACGCGCGTGAGCTGCTCGAGCAGAAGAAATACGACCCCCTCGTGGCCACGCTGGTCGACAGGCTCGGCGTGGACGGGGCGGCTGCGCTCTGGGTGCGCGCGGAGCGACGGCTTGCCGCGCTGATCGAGGGCTCGCAGGACCTTCCCGCCTTGGAGCGGGAGCACACGCACAGCTTCATCTATCCCGTATGCTCGCTGTACGTCGAGATGGCGGCGGCCCTGGGGCGTGAGGAAGCCCTGGCGCTGTTGATGGATTTCGCCCACGACCACGCCCTCGAGAACCGCAAGCCCTTCGAGGCCGTGGTGAAGGCACCCGGAGGGAAGCGCCTTCTCATCAGGCTCTTCGCCATGCTCCAACCGCGGCTCTTCGGCAAGGACGCCGGATTCGAGGCCACGATAGGCATCGCGAGCTCCGACCACGTACATTTCGACATCATGGACTGCCCCTATCGCCGCCATACCGCGGAGCTGGGCGTGCCCGAGATCTGTAACCTCTTCTGCACCAACGACGACATCATCTACGGGGACCTCCCGGGTGTGCGGTTCACGCGTGCGGGCACGCTCGGGCGCGGGGCGGATGTCTGCGACTTCGACCTCCGCCTTACGGACGGCATGGCCAGACAACCAAAGAAGCTGCTGGTCATCGGCCCTGGCGTCATCGGGAGCTACCTCATCCACGTGCTGTGCGAGGCAGGGCATGACGTGACCGTGCTCGCACGCGGCGCTTGGGCGGATACGCTCGAAGAAGAGGGGTTGCGGTTGCATCACTACCTGCAGCGCACCGATACCGTGGACTACCCTCGCATCGTGCGCGAGCTTCCAGTGGACGAGCATTTCGACGCCGCCTTCGCCGTGATGCGGCAGGATCAGATGGTTGCTCTCGCGCCCGATCTGGGCAGGCTCGATGCACCGTATGTGGTGTGCGTGGGCAACGACATGCATGTCGATGCGGTCGAGGAAGCCGTGCACGCCGGAAGCGCCACGCAGAAACAGGTGCTCTTCGGTTTCCAGGGAACTGCGGGCCATCGCGAGGCGGACAGAACCGTGGTCGTTCGTCTCGGAGCGTGGCATCTGACGCTGGGACCCGCCCATGGCCATGCCGACACCATCGCGCGCGCCTTCTTCGAGCAGGTCTTCTGCGGGTCGTACAAGGCCAATTTCGAGCATGACATGGTTTGGTGGCTGGCCTGCCACGCCGTGTCCGTGCTGCCGTTCTGCTATGTGGCGTACCGTCTGGGCTGCGACCTCACGCGGGCGACGGCAGCCGACATCACGCAGCTCACCGATGCCATGAGGGAGGGCTACGACGTGATCCTCGCCGCGGGTGGCACGATCTTGCCCGAAGGCGATAAAACGTTCTTCGAGGGACCCAAACGCGTGCTCTGGGATGCGGGCCTGCGCGTTATGGCGAAGACGGCCCTCGGCAGGCTCTGCGTGACCGACCATTGCAAAAACGCCGTGGACGAGATGCGCGCGCTCGACGAGGCGGTCATGGAGCTGTTCTCGCAGGTGCCGGATGTCCCGTGCCCCGCCTGGGATGCCCTGCGCGCCGCGATGCCCTCCTGGGACGAGCTCGGCTGACAGTTCAATTGGGGAGAATCATGAACGTCCATGGGTTCGGTCCACGCGATGCGCCTGACGCCCCTTAGGGCCACTTCGCAGAAACTCTCACCGATTTCTGCGGGGCTAATGCGGCAATATCGTTTCCATCATGCAAGCGAGGCCGCAGCTGGAAGGATGAGTGCTACCATTACAACCCGATAGGGGAGCTGGCGCACGCCGGCTGAGAGGTGGCCCATCGCGGCTGCGACCCTCCACCTGATCTGGATAATGCCAGCGTAGGGAGTATGTCTCATAGTCTGGGCCCTGCGCTAACGTGCGGGGCCCTTTTTTGTGCCCCATTGAGAGGAACCACCATGAACTGCGCCATTGCCATTCAATACCTGCCTATGGACGCCTCCTCTGATGAGGAGACCTGCCGCGTCGTCGACGAGGTCATCGCCTGCATCGATGCCTCGGGGCTCGATTACTACGTCGGCCCCTTCGAGACTACCATCGAGGGCCCCTACGACAAGTGCATGGACCTGCTGCGCGATTGCCAGCTCGCTGGCGCCAAGGCGGGCTGCACGCACGCCATGACCTACGTCAAGATCGACTTCCGTCCCGACGGCGACGTCATGTCCACCGAGCACAAGATCGGCAAGTATCATGAGGGCGATCCCGAGTTCGCTCCCGTGTTCAGCGAAGAGATTGCGTAGGTTCATGAGAACCCTGGATTCAGAGCACGTCTCGTCCTCGCACGTCGCGGCTCCGTCACGGCTCAAGCGCGCGCTTGTCCCCACGCTAACGCTGCTGGCCCTGCTCATCATCTGGCAGCTCGTCTGTGACCTTGGCCTTATCCCCGCCTTCATGCTGCCCAGCCCGCTTGCGGTCGTCTCGGCGCTTGTTGGTGACGTATCGCTTCTTGCGGGCCACGCGCTCACCACGCTGCAGGAGGCCTTGTTCGGTCTTATCATCGGCATCTTGGTTGGTGGCGTCTTTGCCCTGCTCATGGACCGCTTCGAGTTCTTCTACCTAGCCTTCGAGCCGCTGATGACCGTCTCGCAGACCATCCCCACCATCGCCATCGCCCCCTTGCTCGTGCTGTGGTTTGGCTACGGCCTGCTGCCTAAGGTCCTTCTCGTCGTTCTCACCACCTTCTTTCCCGTGACGGTTTCGCTCGTCTCCGGCCTTCGCTCGGTCGATTCCGACACCATTGACCTTCTGCGTACCATGGGTGCTTCCAACTGGCAAATCTACCGCTTTGCCAAGCTACCCGCGGCGGCCGGACAGCTCTACAGCGGCTTGCGCATCTCGGCAACGTACGCCATCGTTGCCGCCGTTATCGCTGAGTGGCTTGGAGGCACCAGCGGTCTAGGTGTTTATATGACGCGCGTACGAAAGTCCTTTGCATATGACAAGATGTTTGCATCGATCATTGTTATCAGCGCGCTGAGCCTTGCGCTCATGGGCCTTGTTGATGGCCTCGAACGTCTTACCATGCCCTGGAAACGGGCAGAAGGGAGCAAGACAAATGACTAGCAAGAACCTCTCGAGAAGGGCCTTCGTCGCCGCATCTGGTCTTGGTGCCGGTGCCTTGGCGCTTTCTGCCTGCGGATGCTCCGGTAACGTAAAGCCCATCTCGCTCGTGCTCGACTACGCGCCTAACGTTAACCATACGGGCATCTACGTTGCCCTCAGCAAAGGATACTTTGCGAACGAGAAGGTCGACGTCGAAATCCTTCCCGTTCCTGAGGATGGCTCTGACGCCTTGATCGGTTCGGGTGGCGCCGATATGGGCTTTACCTATCAAGACTACCTTGCCAACAACCTCACCTCCGACGCCCCTATGCCTTATACCGCCGTCGCGGCGGTCGTGCAGCACAACACGAGTGGCATCATGAGCCGTATGGAGGACGGTATCAAGACCCCCAAGGGGTTGGAGAACCACAAGTACGCAACGTGGAACCTGCCCATCGAACAGGCCACCATCAAGCAGATCGTTGAGGCCGATGGCGGTGACTTCTCCAAGGTCAAGATGGTTCCCTACACCGTTGACGACGAGGTCATAGGTCTTCGTGGCAACCTCTTTGACGCCGTGTGGGTCTACAAGTGGTGGGCTGTGCAGAACGCCAAGCTGCAGGGCTATTCCGTCAATTACTTCGGCTTTGCCGACGTGGACCCGGTCTTCGACTACTACACGCCGGTCTTGGCCGTGAACGATGCCTTTGCCGCCGAGAATCCCGAGAAGGTCAAGGCCTTCCTTCGTGCCGCTAAGCGTGGCTATGAGTTTGCCGCCGAGAATCCCGACGAGGCTGCTGCCATCCTGTGCAACGCGGTGCCCGAGCTTGACAAGGGCCTCGCCAAGGCCGCGCAGGAGAGCATCTCTGCCGAGTACATCTCCGACGCGGACTCCTGGGGCGTTATCGACCCCACGCGCTGGGCAAAGTTCTACCAGTGGCTGAACGACAAGAAGCTCGTGGCGCATGAGCTCGACGTCAACGCCGGCTTCACGATGGACTATCTCTCGTGAGCGAAACGCAGGCCAAAGCCTTCAGCGCCGAACAGCT
Organism: uncultured Atopobiaceae bacterium; assembly: GCA_905235165.1. Lineage (GTDB taxonomy): Bacteria > Actinomycetota > Coriobacteriia > Coriobacteriales > Atopobiaceae > UBA1367. The sequence continues at coordinate 8,128 of CAJOKK010000051.1, forward strand.
CTCGCTTTCATGGGATGGGCGAAGGTTCGTGACCCGTGACGTGAGCCTTTCGGTTGACGTGGGGGAGGTGGTCTGCGTGGTCGGCAAGTCCGGCTGCGGCAAGACCACCATCCTGCATGCCCTCGCGGGACTGATGCGTCCCAGCTCAGGGCGGGTTCTCCTGCATGGGCAGGATGTCACGGGCGAACCGGGGCAGGTAAGCTACATGCTCCAGAAGGACCTGCTCCTGCCAAACCTGACGATTCGTGACAACGCCTGCCTGTCGCTTCTGATTGCGGGGGAGAGCAAAGCCTCCGCGCATGCCAAGGCGGAGCCCCTCTTTGAGCGCTTCGGCCTTGAGGGAACGCAGGAGCTCTGGCCTTCGCAACTCTCAGGCGGCATGCGCCAGCGCGCGGCCTTCATGCGCACCTACCTCATGGGCAACGACGTGGTCCTGCTCGACGAGCCCTTCTCGGCGCTTGATGCCATCACGAGGACCGAGATGCGCGACTGGTACGCCGAGATGGCGCGTGAGCTCGGCCTGGCCTCGGTCATGGTGACGCACGACGTTGATGAGGCTGTGCTGATGTCCGACCGCATCTATGTGCTGGTAGGAGACCCAAGGCGTGGCGTCCCAACAACGGTAGGCGCTTGTGTCGAACCCGAGCGTTCTGGCGAGAAGGACTTTCCGCTTAGCGAAGCCTTCCTCGATGCCAAGCGCTCGGTGCTCTCGGTTCTGGAGAAGAGCTAGTTCCAGTGAGTCACTTACCGTAGTCCTTTTTGACTCATTCCGGAGGGCGGCGCGGGGGCCTGCGCGAACGTTCTGCGGCAGTGAGGAGCGCAGACGCGGCGGGAGCGAGGACTTGTCCGAGCGAGCGGAGCGAGCGAGTCCCGCAGCTGCC
>CAJOKK010000052.1 GCA_905235165.1 uncultured Atopobiaceae bacterium
GTCGACCTCGGTGCCCTCGGCCGCCGCGGCCTCCTCCATCTTGCGTACGAGCAGCGAGGTGGACATGCCGGCGGCGCAGAACAGACGGATGGTGAGCATGGCGGTTTCCTTTCTCCCTTCCTGACGGGCATTTCCCGACAGGCATTTTAGACATGTCTTTTTCTCATATGAGACATATACAAAAAACAATCTACATTTTTATCTGCAAATTTCAAGACCGCTTAACCAAATGGAGCCTCTAAAGCCCGAAAAAGTACCTCCTATAACCTATCTTACGTTGATTTTTTTCATTAGGTATGCTTATTGCCGCATAAGAGCATATCTTTTTGTATTCCTGCATCATGGCGTCTTGCATCGGTGCTACAACTGATATGACGGGCAGGAGCCGCGACCTTGAGGACGAACCATGCACAAATACCTGACCATCGTGATGGATATCCGCCACAAGATTTCGTCGGGCATCTACGCCCAGGGAGACAAGCTCCCCACCATCCCTGAGCTCTGCGAGCAGTATGACGTGAGCAAGATCACCGTCAAGCGTGCCATGGACGAACTTGAGTCGCTGGGGCTCGTTGCCCGCAGGCGCGGGTCAGGCACCTACGTCAAGGGCATCGCCGGCACAAACACCCTCACGGGAGTCCACGATACCCTCGATCGCTTTGAGAGCCATTCCTTTGATCGAGAAGACCTTGGCGCACGCATCACGCGAGAGGTTCACGACTTCCTTGCCGTGCAGCCGCCCACCGACATCGCTGAGCTGCTCGACATGGATGCCGACAGCTTTGCCTACTACATCTGCTCGACGCGCTTCGTCAACGGCATCGCCGACCTTGTCGAGCACACCTACGTGCCCCTGCACGTTGCGCCAAACCTCACCAAGACCATCATGGAAGACTCGCTCTACCGCTATCTGGAAGACAAGCTTGGCCTCAAGGTGGCCAGTGCGCATCGCGCCATTGGCGCCGTCCACCCCAACAAAGACGAAGCCGCCTGGCTCGACGTGAAGCCACAGACCCCGCTCCTATCGGTGAGGCAGGTCAGCTACCTTGATGACGGAACGCCCTTTGAGGTCTCAACCTGCGTGCATGGCCCCGGCTACGAGATCTTCTCCGTCAACACCCGCTAGGCATCGGCAACAAGCGTTTTCGTACACATGTTCGTATTTCCGCGCTATCATGGGGCGTAGGAGGTAGGAATGGACGTCTTTGACCGCTACGCACCCTTTGTGCAGGACTTCATCTACGAACATGGCTGGGAGCAGCTGCGCGGCGTGCAGGTTGCGGCAGCCGAGGCCATCTTCGAGACTGACGAGAATGTCCTGCTCACCGCAAGCACCGCCTCGGGCAAGACCGAGGCGGCCTTCTTCCCCATCCTCACCGAGTTCTGGGAAGACCCTCCCGCCACGGTGGGGGCCATCTATATCGGCCCGCTCAAGGCCCTCATCAACGACCAGTTCCTACGCCTCGACGCCCTTTGCGCTCAGGCGGGCATCAACGTGTGGCGCTGGCATGGCGACGTCTCGGCCTCGCACAAGAATCGCCTGATCAAAAACCCGTCGGGCATCCTGCAGATCACGCCCGAATCGCTCGAGGCGCTGCTCCTGCACAAGCACTCGGCCATCGCCTCGCTCTTTGGCGACCTGCGCTACGTCGTGATAGATGAGGTCCACTCGCTGCTGCGCGCCGATCGAGGCGGCCAGTGCCTCGCCTGCATCGAGCGGCTGAGCCGGCTGGCCGGGGTCAACCCTCGGCGCATCGGGCTCTCGGCCACCATCGGCGACCCCGAGGCAACGGGCGACTACCTCTCCTCCGGAACCGGGCGCGGCTGCGTTATCCCCCGCATCAGCTCGAGCGGCCAGGCTTGGCGCGTGAGCATGGAGCACTTCTACGTCACCGGGCCGCAGGCGCCCGACCGCGAACGCGCCGAAGGTGGCGAGCCGGGCCTTGCTCCCCTAGAGCAGGATGTGCCCTACGAGACGCCCATGCAGCCTGCAAAGCCGCAGCCCATCATGGGTAGAGACGCGCTCAGCGAGGATGTTGGCCCTGCCTCCCTCGCCAAGCCCGAGCCCGAAGCCGCCTCCGACCAAGCCCCGGCCTGGGCCGACCCGGGCATCGCCCACATCTTCGAGCACACCCGCGGCCGCAAGTGCCTCGTCTTCTGCAACTCACGAGAAGAGGCGGAGGACGTCACCACCACCCTCAGGCAGTACTGCGAGGCACAGGGAGAGCCCGACCGCTTCCTCATCCACCACGGCAACCTCTCGCAGTCCCTGCGCGAAGGCGCCGAAGACCTCATGCGCGACGACGATGTTCCCCTTACCACCGTGACCACCGCCACGCTCGAGCTCGGCATCGACATCGGCCGCCTCGAGCGCGCCTTCCAAATTGACGCGCCCTTCACCGTCTCTTCCTTCTTGCAGCGCATGGGCCGCACCGGCAGGCGCGGACAGCCGAGCGAGATGTGGTTCGTCATGCGAGAAGAACAGCCCGAGGCCCGCGCACTCCTGAGCGAGACGATCCCCTGGAAGCTCCTGCAGGGCATCGCCCTTGTCCAGCTCTACCTGGAGGAGCGCTGGGTCGAGCCACCCAGCCTCGATCGCCTTCCCTATAGCCTGCTCTACCACCAGACGATGGCAACCCTTGCCAGTTGCGGCGAGCTCACGCCGGCGGCCTTGGCCGAGCGCGTGCTCACCCTTACGCCCTTCTGGCGCATCAGCACCGACGACTTTCGTTGCCTGCTGCACTTTCTCATCGAGCGCGACCATATTCAGGTCACGGAGTCTGGCGGCCTCATCGTGGGGCTAGCGGGAGAGCGCATCACCAACAACTTCAAGTTCTACGCAGTCTTTGCCGAAAACGTCGAGTACACAGTGAGAAGCGAGAGCCAAGAGCTCGGAACCATCGTGCAGCCGCCACCCGTGGGCGAGCGCATCGCCATCGCGGGCCATGTCTGGGTGGTGGAGGAGATCGACCACAAGCGCCACCTTATCGAGGCGACGCAGGTAAAGGGCAAGGTGCCCGCCTACTTTGGCGAGGTTGCCGGCGACATCAACACGCGCGTCCTGGAGCGCATGCGCCAGGTCTTGCAGGAGAGGACCGCCTACCCCTACCTCATGGACAACGCCCGCGCCCGCCTTGCCCAAGCGCGCCATGTGGCGGCAAACGCCCACGTCAACACCGATCCCCTCGTCTGCCTCGGCGGACCTATGTGGGCGCTCTTTCCCTGGTTGGGCAGCTACGCCTTTCTCGCACTCGAACGCTTCCTGAAACTGCGCTGTGCCGACAAGCTTGGGCTCAAGGGCCTCGACTCCTCGCGCCCCTACTTCATGCAGTTCAAGATGGATGCCGATGCCCAGACCTTCTTCCGCGTTGTCAAGGAGCAGGCAGAGCTTCCGCTCGACCCCATGGAGCTGGTCTATCCCGGGGAGGTTCCCTACTTTGACAAGTACGACGAATTCGTGCCTCCCGAACTTATCCGCAAGGGCTTTGCGCTGGGCATTCTTGACGTGGAGGGCATGTTGGCACGTATTCGCGCGTGGTAAGCTTATGACGACTTAAGAACGGCATCCGCCTCGCCGAGGCGGATGGCAAGGGAGGTCATCATGGGACGCAGCGTACTCATCAAAGACACCACGCGCGAGGAACGCATACAGATCGTGGCGCAAGGCCTTGACTGGTGCGGAGATTCGAGTTGCGAACAGTGCAGCGGCTGCAGCCTTGGCCTCGGTGCCATCGAGAAGATGTATGCCCCCTACATAGACGGCATCCTCGAGCTCTCAGAGATCAACAGTCTGCACGCCGCCACTAAGTTTACGCACGGCTAGCGTATACTTTGAGCGACTCTGTCACACGACCTCCAGGAGGAACGTATGAACGACAAGCTGGACGCAAACGGCACTTGTGTACTCGTGACGGGCGGCGCCGGATTCATCGGTAGCCACACCGTCGTATGCCTACTCGAGCAGGGCAAGGAAGTCGTTATCGTTGACGATCTCTCCAATGCCAACGAGAAGGCGCTTGACCGCATCGCCCAGATCGTTGGTGAGGAGGCCGCCGAGCGTATCACCTTCGTGCGCGCCGACGTGAACGATCGCGCCGCACTTGACGCCATCTTCGAGGAGTTCGATATCGACAGCGTCATCCACTTTGCCGGCTACAAGGCGGTGGGCGAGAGCGTCGAGAAGCCCATCGAGTACTACTCGAACAACATCGGCAACACCCTCACGCTCGTTGACGCCATGCGTGACCACGGTTGCAAGAAGCTGATTTTCTCCTCGAGCGCCACGGTTTACGGAGACCCCGACGCCCTGCCCCTGACCGAGGAGAGCCCCAAGAAGATGTGCACCAACCCCTACGGTTGGACCAAGTGGATGATCGAAGAGATCCTGCGCAGCGTTGCCTTTGCCGACCCCGAGTGGGACATCGTCTTGCTGCGCTACTTCAACCCCATCGGAGCGCATCCCTCGGGACTCATCGGCGAGGACCCGAAGGGCATCCCCAACAACCTGCTCCCCTATGTGTCGCAGGTTGCCGTTGGCCGCCGCGAGGCCGTGCACGTCTTTGGCAACGACTACGACACCCCCGACGGCACCGGTGTGCGTGACTACATTCACGTGATGGACCTTGCCGCCGGCCACGTTGCCGCACTCAACTGGATGAGCGACAAGAGCGGTTGCGAGGTCTTCAACCTCGGCACCGGCACGGGCACGAGCGTGCTCCAGATCATCAACGCCTTCTCTGAGGCCTGCGGCCACGAGGTGCCCTACGTCATCGAGCCGAGGCGCCCGGGCGATGTCTCGGCCAACTACGCGGATTGCTCTAAGGCCGCGGAGCTGCTGGGCTGGAAGGCCCAGTACAACGTTGCCGACATGTGCCGCGACAGCTGGAACTGGCAGAGCCATAACCCCAACGGCTTTGAGGGATAAGGTCATGGAACAGGACAAGGGCATGCGCTTCGCGCGCTACCTCGAAAGCAAACGGCCTCAGATCGAGGACTACCTGGCTCGGTTCACCCCGCGCCCAGAGGATGCGGGCGCCCATGTGGCAGCCGACCTCTCGACCTACCTCTATGAGCCGCTTGCCCGCTTCACGACAAGCGGAGGCAAGCGCACGAGGCCTGCCCTGTGCCTGCTAGGCGCACAGGCAGTTGGCGTAGACCCGATCTGCGCCCTCTCCTGTGCCGCAGCCGTTGAGTACTTCCAGAGCGCAGCACTTATCCACGACGACATCGCCGACTGTAGCGAGATGCGTCGTGGCGAGCCCTGCCTCTACCAGAGCGACGGCACGGGCATCGCCATCAACGTGGGTGACCTTGCCATCATCAACGTCTACTCCGGCCTGCTCATGGACACCTCCCTCGACAACGACACCTGCCTGCGCGTTCTGTGTGAGCTCACCTACATGCAGCAGAAGACGCTCGAGGGCCAGGCGCTCGACCTTGGCTGGGTTCGTGACGGCCGCTGGGACGTGACCGTTGACGACTATCTCTACATGGCCTCCCACAAGACCGCCTACTACTCAGCCGCGACGCCCCTTGCCTGCGGCGCCATCTGTGGCGGCGGAAGCGAGGAGCAGGTTGACGCCCTGTTTTCCTTCGGCCTTGACGCTGGCCTTGCCTTCCAGCTTCAAGACGACCTTCTCAACCTTGTGGGAGACCCCGCCCAGCAGGGTAAGGACTATCGCAGCGACATCACCGAGGGCAAGCGCACCATGGTTGCGGTCTGGGCGCTCTCCCACCTTGACAGGCCTGACGCACAGCGACTGCAGGCCATCCTGTCGTCTGGCACGACCGATGCGGAGAAGCTCGACGAAGCCGTTGCGCTCATGCAGGACGTCGGTGCGATCGAGCGCGTGCAGGATCGCGCACAGCAGCTCGTTGAACAGGCAAAGGACCGTCTCGCTGAGGTGGAACTGGAAGAAGAGGCGCGCAAGACGCTCCTCTCTATGGCAGACTTCTTTATTGAGCGGCTTGGATAGCCGCACGCACGACCCGGAAGAGAGAAAGACATGGAGCCAATTAGGCAGGGAACGACAGGCGCCGCTGTAGAAGACATCCAAGAACGTCTTGGCAAGCTTGGTTACGAGATTGACGACACCGAGCTCAAGGAGCAGCGTTTTGGTGATTCCACAGCATCAACCATCGCGCGCTTTCGACTCGAGCATGACTTGCCGCTCGGCGTCGAAGTTGACGACGACACCTGGAGCGCCCTGGTCGACGCTGGCTACCAGCTGGGCGACCGCACTCTCTACCTGAGGCTTCCCAACTTCCATGGCGACGACGTTCGCTTTCTGCAAAACTGCCTGAACATCCTTGGCTTCTCCTGCGGCGAGCCTGACGGCAACTACGGCGTACACACCGAGGCCGCCGTCAAGCAGTTCCAGGAGAGCCAGGGCATCCTGGCCGATGGCATGGCCTTCCCCGACACCTTTGACGCCATCGAGCGCCTCCGCCACGTCTGGGCAGGCAAGCCGGCAACGGGCCCTCACCCCATGGGCGGCATGGGCTTTGCAAGGGCGGCAAGCGTGCTCGAGAACGTGCAAATCTGCATCACCGCCGAGGATGCCATCTCGCGCAACATCGCAGGACGTATCTGGAATCTTGCCTCGGCAACTACCGACAAGAGCGGCCTCGAGCTTGCCCGCTCCGCCGAGGGCGTTCGTGAGACGGACAGGGCGCTGCTCATCCTTGCCGCCTCTCCCCTCCCCGACCGCAACCAGCAGCGCGTCTCCAACGTGATTGTGGACAGCTTTGAAACGCTTCCCCTCCGCCTGCGTGCCGCCATTGAGAGCTCTCAGGCCAAGACGCCCGTGATTCGTCTGCAGTTGCCCTTTGGCGTTGACTATGACGGCTCCTTCACCATCGGAGACGCGCAGACCTTCGCCGTCAAGCTCCTTGACGCGATCTGCTCTGCTTTTGACACTACGCACGAGGAGTAAGCGCTTCTAGAGAGAGGCGGACGGCGGGAGGCACATTGCCTGCCGCTGTGGCAAGGACGCTCGTCGCTACGGTGCGGCAGCTGCGGAACTCGCTCGCTCCGCTCGCTCAGACAGTCCTCGCTCCCGCCGCACCTTCACTCCTCGCTGCCACAGAGGCAGGCGATGCGGCCCTCGCCGCCAGCCGTCCCATTGAACCGACGGATTTACGGCTTCCTTCACAAGGACCGAAGCAAAAGCGAAAGGCCGGAGACGCATTCACGTCTCCGGCCTTAGTAGGTAATGGCTGGGGTAGAAGGATTCGAACCCTCGTTAGCGGCACCAAAAACCGCAGTCCTAACCACTGGACGATACCCCAATGCGTTGCAATTCTAGCAGAAGATGAACTTGCTTACATCTCGGAGGCGCCACCAAAGACCATTGTCACGGGAGTGTTCATGTAGACCGCGGAAATAGCCTCGGCAAACTCGCCGGCAACAGAGATCATCTTGATCTTCGAGCCCGGCTTGTTGGCGACCTCGCAAGGGATGGCGTCGGTGACGACGCACTCCACGATGGGGGAATCCTCAAGACGCTGAATGGCCTCGCCAGAGAAGATGCCGTGAGTCGAGCTGACATAGATGTCGCCCGCGCCCATCTCCTTGAGCTTCTTGATGGAGCCCACGAGCGTGCCGGCGGTGTCAATCATGTCGTCGTTGATGATGCAGGTCTTACCCACGATGTTGCCGATGACGCCCATGACCTCAGCCGCGTTGTGCTTGGGGCGGCTCTTGTGGGCGATGGCCATCTCGCAGCCAAGGTAGTCGGCGAGCTTCTTGGCGACCTTGGCACGGCCCATGTCGGGAGAAACGACCACGGTGTTGTCCCAGTCAAAGTTCTTGGAGGCAAAGTAGTCACCGAAGTTATAGAGGGCCGTGAGGTGCGAGACGGGAATGTCAAAGAAGCCTTGGATCTGGTTGGAGTGCAGGTCGAGCGTAATGACACGGTCGACGCCAGCTGCCTCGAACAGGTTTGCGACCAGGCGGGCCGTGATAGGCTCACGCGAGGAAGCCTTGCGATCCTGGCGTGCGTAGGCGTAATGAGTGACGACGGCGGTAACGCTGGCCGCGCTCGCGCGCTTGGCTGCATCGGTGATGATGAGAAGCTCCATGAGCAGGTCGTTCACGTTCTTACCGGCGATGCACTGGACGATGAACACCTCACGGCCACGCACGGACTCATCAAAGCGGGCGTAAGTCTCGCCATTGGCGAACTTCTCCAGGCGAAGACCGGAGAGTTCCAGGTTGAGCTTGTCAGCGATGTGCTTTGCCAGGACGGGATTGCCCGAGCCTGAGTACATCCTGATGCCCTTCACCACATTGAAGGGCAAGCTCAAATCGTTGATCACTTCGTCAGCCATCTACCTCTCCTCTTTCTGGCTAATCAGCCTTTCGCGCCTCGCCGTTGCGAAATCCTCGACAATCGTCTGCTCGCTGCGCTCAAGGGCGAGCGCATCAGCAGGAACGTCACGCGTGATGCAGGAGCTAGCGCCCACCAGCGCGTTGTCGCCAATGCTAACCGGGGCAACCATCATCGTGTCGGAGCCAACAAAGACGTCGTTACCGATGTTCGTGCGGTGCTTGTTGACGCCATCGTAGTTGCAGGTGATGGAGCCGGCGCCAATGTTGACGCCCGAACCCATGGTGGTGTCGCCGATATAGGAAAGGTGCGGAACCTTGGAACCCTCACCGATGGTGGAGTTCTTGATTTCAACGTGAGTGCCCACGTGTGCGCGATTGCACAGGTGCGTACCCGGACGCAGGTAGGCGCGCGGACCAACCGTCACGTCCTCGTCGATGACGGTCTGGTAGCCAACCGTCTCCTCGACGCTCGAACGGTCACCCACCGTGACGTCGGTCAGGCGCGTGTTCGGGCCAACGAGGCACTCCTCGCCGATGCTGGTCTTACCCCAAAGCATGGTCATGGGGAGAAGCTCGCTGTCACGCCCCACCGTAACCTCGGGACCAACCCAAACCATGGTGGGATTGAGCATGGTCACGCCCTCA